>JACPFE010000725.1 GCA_016183145.1 Deltaproteobacteria bacterium
AACGACTCGAAAAGATCCGGTAGTTGGACGCCGTGACTCATAATCGCGTTGGCCTCTCTTTTCCGAAGATGTCTCCGGACGTAGAGGCAGTTGTCGGCATGGTAGAAAGACCTCACCGCTTCGGTAGGGCTTAGAACCCCACTCGACAACGATTGCACCAGGCCCAGGTTCACGAGCGCAAAAAGTTCCAACTGCTGCGACAGGTTTCCCGGTACAGCCGATAAAGCAAGTCGTGCTGGTCGATGCCGCTTCATGAAATCACTGTTCCGGGAAAAAATTTGACTCCTGCAACAGCTCCGGATTTATGTTCAAAGTAATGCACCTCACCAAGATTTCCCTTCTTTATAACTTTTTTCCACTGCCCCGACCGCAATCGGCGCAGTTCTCGAAGCACGGCGCGGTTTCGCACCGGGTACTTAAGTGTAGCTCCTCGGTTTGGCGCCCAGCCCTTGGGCACCGAATCAGACGCATAAACATTCCTGTGAAGACGCAACGGCATCCGTGTGCCCAGGAAACATCAGTAAAGACGTCAGCCCAAATGATACCACTTACTTGCGGGAAGCAACAACACGGCGAAGATTTTGGGGTACTTTTTTCATCATCGCCGTCAACAAGATAGTTCTCCGCCCCCACGTCTTACAGCAGTGAGTGCACGATCTCTTCGCTTGCGGCTGACTCCGCTTAACTTCCTTTTCCCAGTTTCCCTGCAATCTCGGCTGCCAGGATGCGCTTGTTGATCTTGGTGTCGGAGACCATCGGGAATTTTTCGACTAGCTCTAAACGCTCCGGCAGTTTGTATGGGGCGAGTCGTCTGGAGCGCAGGAAGGAGACGATCTCCTCCAATCTCACGCCGTCCGCTGCTGCAGGGACGACGTAGGCGCAGACCTTTTGGCCCATGACCGGGTCGGGCATGCCTACGATGGCTGCTTGTTTCACCTTTGGATGAGCCGCGAGGTGATCCTCGATCTCGGCGGGCTGGATATTTTGCCCTCCGCGTATGATCAGCTCATCCTTCCGTCCGACCAATATGAGATTGCCTTTTTCATCCCACTGACCGAGATCGCCCAGCGGCAACCATCCGTCGGAGGTCCACGCGTGCGCGGAGGCTTCCTGGTTGCGGTAGTAGCCCGACGAGCAACTTTGGCCCCGGCCTTGGATCTCTCCCGATTCTCCCTTCGCCACCACCCGGGCTTTTTCATCGACAAGACGCACTTCAGTATCGACGCGGGGTCTTCCGACGGTGAAGTAGCGCACTTCCGGTGGATCCTCAGGCGCGGTGAAAACCACGCCGCCCCAGTCAACGGCGCCGTAGGTGTTGAGCACGATGCCGCCGAGTTTTTCCTCGGCCTCCCGCGCTAAATTCGAACCGAGCGGCGCGCTGACACTAACCCAGTAACGTATCGAGGAAAGATCGTAGCGGTCGTAATTAGTGCAACGCACCATCATGGCCAGCAGGGCGGGAACCACACAGGCGACCGTGACTCGCTCTCGTTGAATCAAATCGAATGCCGCCTCGGGTTCAAAATGACTCAGCAAGACTATTTTGGCGCCGACCTGAGGTGCGGCGAAATAGACCGGGATGTTGGGACCTCCCGCCGCCGGTGAGAGCGCGGCGAGCACGTCGTGCTCCGTGAGCCCGAGCATGTCTACATAACTGTGGCCGTAGAGGAGGCGCGCCGCCGCAGTGTACTCGGCAAACTTGGGAGGACCGGTGCTTCCGGTGGTCGAGTTTATCAGCGAAACTTCTGTGGCTTTATAACGCCGGGCTTCCAGCACCGTCGGGTCTGTTTTCTTTTCCCAGGGATGGCGGACAAGTTCGTCCAGCAAAAGCGCGCCGGCCGGCGCCTTATCTCCCGCAATCAGAATGTGGCGGAGGTGGGGCAGTCGCTCCCGTAGCTCACCCATCATGCCGAAGTAATCGAAGTCCCGAAAGATCCAGGGAAGCACTACGGCAGCCGCTTGCGTGAAACCGAGGCATTGACCCATTTCCGCTTGCCGCAGCGTGCGCGGTAGCGGCAGCGAAAGTATCCCCGCCTTTTCGCAGGCGACCCTGATGAGCGGCAGCTCCACAGAGTTGGGAAGCTGGATGGCGAGCAGGTCGTCCCGCTTTAGTCCAAGCTGAACTAAAGCCAGGGCTAGCCGGTCGGTCCACACCTTGGCTTCTTGCCAAGATAACGCGCGCGCTCCGTCGCTGACGGCGACGCCTTCAGGATTTCGATTAGCGTTTCTTTCCCAATGGTCGGAGAGAGAGAATGGCTGCCATACTCCTCGACGCAAATAGTCGCTGATCATCTTCTCTGTCAGCCGAGCAGGCCGAGCCATAGATTGGGTCCGCAACCGGTTGTCGACTCTTCCGGGATTCTTGTGAACTAGAATTCACCACCGATACACAGCGCGTTGGAGCCGCAACCAAAGTATGAACAACATTTCACCACGAAGGTCACGAAGAGCACGAAGTTTAAGAGTTTAAATATCCGAAACCTTCGTGTCCTTCGTGCCTTCGTGGTGAAAACTCTCTTTCGGTTGTGGCTGCGCCGCTGTGCGTCCCTGTGGTGAATGCCTCTTCACAGTAAACCCTGGGTAGCTTAGTTGTCACAGTTGTCTCATGGCGACGAAAAGATCCTGCCAGGGTTGTCCCGGCACGTATGGCGGCAGTTCCTCGAGAATTTTCATCGCCCAGGGCTCGGAGTGAAGATAGCCGGTCTCGGAACGGATCCAGAGCACGTCCCCATCAGGGAGCTTGTCCGCCTGGCGTGATATGTTCGCTCGCACCAACTTCGTGTCATATTTGCGCGGCCCAG
>JACPFE010000726.1 GCA_016183145.1 Deltaproteobacteria bacterium
ATCCAGGCTAATTCGGCGCAACAAACCTGGATTCCCGCGTGCGCGGGAATGACGAGTCGAGGAGGGCACCATGTGGAAGGAAATCCCTCCATTTTCATTCTCGGCGGGCGAGCGTAAGATCATGGCCCACTTCGTGGTGAAGAGAAAAACTTCAGTCGGGCAAGAAAATACGTGGTGATTTTTTAGGATGCAATATAGACCAAAAAGGTTAGGGGTCAGAACTTAGGGAAACTTCTTATGCTTCGGCTCATTGCGCCAAGCAACCGCAAGGTAACAGCCGGATCTAGGATGAATGGTTCTACCGCCGATTAAGGCTCTCTATTCTAATTCGTACAAGAGAAATGTGTCCATGATCGGCTCCAAGCTGCGCGTGCGCAGCGCGCGGGTCATGTTGCCCGCAATGGTTTTGTTGCGCGATTGGCCGGTGAAACCGTCCGTCGAGGGGAAACTGCTATAGGAGTCGACTAACGTCGCGCTGATTCCTAACGCGGCCGCTCTTTGCTCGAAGCGCTTTTGATCCCTTTGGTTGACGAAGGTCAACGCGGTCTTTCCTTCAAGGTTTAAATCGTCGCCCTGTCTCAGTTCCTCTTTGTATTCCAGGCTCCGCTTGAGCATCAGCGGCAAAAAAGCCGGCTCGGGCACTCGATATAGTATCACCCGAGAATCTCTTACGCGCTCGACGATTCTCGGCGGGACTTTATTCGATCCGAAGGTCGGAAGGAGAAGTCCGGTCAACGCCATCCAAACCAGGCTCGCCGACACGGCCATCCGGATCACTTTGGGCCGGCGCAACCAAACAATGACAAAAAATAGGTATGCGCCGAGCGCCAGGGCCAACTCCCAGATCGAAGTCCGGAACCACCAGGAAAGGCCGATCCAGAGAAAAATGACGATCGATGAAACCGCCATGCCGATGCGAAACCCGAGGCGGCGTCTGTCGACGTCGCCGAGTTTGAAAGCCAGCGCGCAGAGCAAAGCAACCGGAATCGTCGAACCCAAAATGTAACGGTCGAGGAAATGGAAAAAAAAGAACGGTAGAAGGCTCAGGCCGCAAAAAATCGCCAGCGACCATTTCCCATTGCCGCTGGAAAGCCCGTCGGCGGGCTTGACACGATAGAGGGCAGCGAAGATGACGAACGTCCACGGAAGAAACATCCAAACAACGGAGGCCAGCGGCCGCCAGGTCAAAGTTCCCAGGTGGCGCGCGGAGAGTTCTTCGTCCATCTGGGCGAAGGTCTGGTCGGGGTAAAGCGATGAAACATAGGCGTACCAGGCGAAAATTAGACCGAGAGAGAGGGCCAGCGGCAGCAAGAGCGAGAATTTGCAACGCCAAAGTAGGCGGCGAATCGCCGGTTTGGTCAAAAACAAAGAGCCGACACCCGACCCCGCCACGACCAAGACCACCGGGCCCTTGATAAAGAATCCCGCAGTCAGGGCCGCGGCCATCGCCAAGAGCAGGAATTGCAGTCCGGTCCGGCTCCATAGTAGGAAACAGTAAAATGCCAGACCGCTCAAAGCCGCCGCCGATAGATCATGCATGAGAAACTTGCTGCTAATACCCATGCCCAGCATGGACAGGGCGATGAGGCCAGCATTGAAACCATAGGTGGGGTCCTTGTCGTATTCGAAACCGATGAGCGCTACGACGACGACGAGCAGCGCCGCGAAAAAAACATTGATCGCCCGGCCGCTCGTAACCGACACGCCGAAGAGCTCGAAGCTCAAGCGAGTCATCCAATAGGTCAGTGGAGGTTTGCGCACCCTGGGAATGCCGTCGAGCCGCGGCGCCATCCACTCGTCGTTTTCCATCATCGAAAGGACGGTTCGGTAAATTCGATGGTATTCGTCCGGATCGGTGAAGATAGAAATGCTGCCTATACCGGGTGAAAAACTTGCCAGCGAGAGAAAAAATAGGAGAGCTAAAAGTAAGCCGCGACTACGCAAGGAGGATGTCTCCTCTGTGGGATTGAACGCCGGCGCTGATCGAGTCAAGGTTTGATGTCCTGGAGAAACCACTCCGAGGGAATCTCGCGGCCCAGCCCCTTTTCTCTCGCTCCCTGGTATGCGCAGTAGCCCATGGCGGCGAACTGGACGCCGGTGCCGACATTGTTCAAAAAGAAGGTGATCTGGTTGTCGTCGGTCCGGCCGGGAATCTTACCTGCGATCAAGTCGCAGATTTCCGGATAGCGGGTCCAATCCCGCGGCTTTTCCCGGCGCACACCGGGCAAGTCTATGACCGTGCCCGGCGGCTGGTAGTGAAAGATGCCGCCGAAGCGAGTGTGGATCGCGACCACGTCGCATTTTTCCAAGACAGCGAGATCGGTTTCAAATTCTCGAATCGAATTATAATGCATCCCCGGCGCCAACCAATCGAGTTCCAACACCGGACGGGAGGAATTCGTGGCGCTGCAGACGACATCGCATCCTTTTACTGCTTCCTCGGCGCTGCTTACCGGCTCGCCCGGCACGCCGGTTTCCCGCGCCATCTCCTCGACGAACGCTTTTCGATGTTCGGCGTTGGGACTGAAAACTTTGACTTTCTTAAGAGGCATGACGGCGGCCATGTATCGGTAATGCGAGCGCGCCTGGCCGCCCGAGCCGATGAGGCCGAGAACTTCGGAGTTCTTGCGCGCCATGACTTTCGCGCCCAGCGCGCTGGTCACGCCGACGCGGGTCTGTTGAATGAGGCCGTCGGGCATGATCGCGAGCAACTCGCCGGTCGTAGCGCTAAATAGCTGGACCAGACCGACGAACATTCCTTTGCCCGCAAGCGGCAGCTTCTCAAGCCTTACGGAATTGTGCGCCTGTCGCTCCTGCACGATGTCAGAGGTGACGCGCAGCGCCAGGACGCCTAGTTTCCCAACGCCGCCGTCCACCGATTTAAAACTGTAAGTGGAGTTGGGTAAAGAGTGGGGAAGATAGGAGTGGCAAGTCGGCCGATTGACCGCGCGGCTGGCGGCCTGCTCTCGATAGGATTCTTCCATAACGTCCAGGCATTCCCGAACATTCAGCGCCGCTTTGACGTCGTCGTTGCTGAGAATGAGGGTCATTCTTTCCTCCCGCTAAATTCATTTATCCCTAACCGATCAGCGCGCCATTGTCCAATAACCCCGCGAATCCGATGAACTCGGATTCCGCAGTGGGAAAGTGACGCTGTGAGCGAGGGGCAAACCTTGCGCAACGAAGACAATGCTTTTCTACCCCTGAGCTCAGGACAGATCTCGCTGCTGTGCGAATCTTGTCAGAGTAATAAGGCGTTGTGCCAAGCGCAGAAAAGACTTTGAAACAGCACACCTGGGTGTCTTCGCCGCTCCAGGTTCGCCCCTCGCTCATGCTCAACTGCGGAATTCGGGATGAACGGTGGAGAGTGCCTTGTTTGACAAAGTTGCGTTGGAAGTTGAATGATGCGGCCATTGAGAAACAGAGGAGCCCAAAATGGACGTAAAACTGGAGCGGCTGGGCAAGGCCGCGTTTGCCGTGATCGGCGATGACGGCGCGACGAATTTCGGAATCGTCCGAGGCGAGGACGGCTCAGCGCTCCTGATCGACGCCGACATCCGGCGCATCGACGAAATCGAAGAGGCTTTGAAGCGAGCGGAATGCCGCAGCGTTAAGTATCTCTTTATCACCCATGAAAATTTCGATCATGCTTCGGCCAACGACTACTTCGAGAAAAAGGGCGCCGTGATTATCGCCAGTCAAGGCTGCCTCGATGCGCTGGTGGACGACGGCGATGCCAAATTCGCCGAAATGTCCGGCAGATCGCCGGAGTTGTTTGAGCGCTACCCCGGCCTCAAGATGAGATTGCCGCACATCGTTTTCGCCTCTGGCTTAACTTTGAAACTGCCCGGCGCGACGGTCCAACTTCGCCACTACGATCAAAGTCACAGCCGCGGCGATGCAACGGCCTATTTTGCCGAGGAAGAAATATTTTTTGCCGGCGATTTGCTCTACACCGATTATCACCCGGTGACGATCTACGGCCGGATCGACGGATGGATCAAAACCCTCGGAGAGCTAAGACAGTTGAGCTACTCCAAGATCGTGCCGGGCCACGGCCCATGCGGCGGCACGTTGGAGATTGGCAGACGTCAGACCGAAAACTTTCAACGGTACTTGGAGGAATTTTACCGCCGGCTTGACGAAGCCAAGACAGGGCGCAAAAGCGCGCAGCAAATCGTGGACGAGACCTACGAAGCGTACCCGAGCTTCGGTAAACGGTGGATGGTCAAACGCAACGTCGAATATTTTCTGGGACATCAGCGCTGAGAATGTGTGAAAAAAATGACTCGCCCTTCGACTAAGCTCAGGGCGAACGGAAATTACATTGATAACATTGACCATTTTCCGTTCGTGCTGAGGCTCTCGAAGCATGAACGGATTTTTTCACACACTCTGAGATCGAGCATGGCCCGACGCATCTGGGTAGCCGTCAAACCGCAAGCGCGAAAGGACGAAGTCGTCAGGCTCGCGGCAGGGGAATATCGCGTCTCGGTTCATGCTCCGGCTAAGGGCGGGAAAGCGAACGAAGCGGTGATTGAACTTCTCGCCAATCACTTTTCCGTTACCAAGTCGGCGATCAGGATGGTTCTTGGCCAGTCTGCGCGAAGAAAACTTATTGAAATTAGTTAAAAACCCTTCGTTTGCGCCAGCGGTGGAATCGTGGCTTATTGAGGGTGTGCCAAATATCTGGCTCTTCAGACTGTCATGTGGGTAACATGGCCAACGCTGTTTCAACGACGAAACCCTTTCAAACCGCGAAGCACGCAGCGCGGCAGGGCTGCAGCCAAAAGAAAGTTTTTACCACGAAGGTCACAGCGCGGCGAAGCCGCAACCAAAAAGTAGAAACAGATTTCACCACGAAGGTCACGAAGAGCACGAAGGAAAGAAGTTTTAAAATATCAATGTCCGAAACCTTCGTGTCCTTCGTGTGCTCCTTTGAAAATACCCGTTTGGGGATGAGAACGAAGAGGCCCGCCTGGGTTCCGTCATACCCGCGAAAGCGGGTATCCAGGCTAATTCGGCGCAACAAACCTGGATTCCCGCGTGCGCGGGAATGACGAG
>JACPFE010000762.1 GCA_016183145.1 Deltaproteobacteria bacterium
CACGAGTTGAACAATCCCTTAACTAGCATCCTGATGAATGTTAACTTGCTGATGGAAGAGGTCGAAGATCAACCGGAACTTCATAAGGAGCTGAAGCGCATCGGCGACGACACCATTCGCTGCAAACGAATCATCGACGACCTCAGAGATTTTTCCCGGCGCCATGAGTTGGATATCCATTCGAGCGACCTGAACGAGGTCGTGCGGTACACTCTTGGATTGATCGCGCACGAACTGAAACTTCACGGCATCACGCTTTTTGAGGAGCTTTATGCTCAAATGCCGTCGATACCCTGCGATCCAGGCCGGATGCAGCAGGTGCTCATGAATATTTTTGTTAACGCGATTCAAGCCATGCCCCGGGGTGGAAGCTTGACGGTCAGAACAGGGATGCGGGAAAGCCTGGCAGAGATTGCGGTAAAAGACACAGGTCCGGGGATTGCCGCCGAGGTCAGGGGGAAGATATTCGATCCCTTCTTTACAACCAAACCGGACGGAACGGGTTTGGGACTTTCTATCGCCTATGGAATCATGGAGGAACATGGCGGCAGCGTTGCGGTGGAAAGTCTAACGGCACAGGAGTCTAGAACCGGCGAATCGGGGACACCGGGGACAACCGTGCGGCTTTTTCTGCCAGTGAAAAAGATTGGCCATGAGAAAAGGACTGAGTGCAGCGGACGGGGTCAGGAGCCTTTCGGGAAGGGCTCCTGACCCCGTAGCTCAGTCAGCGCTCGTACCTCAGCCCTTAAAGCGTTTGCACCATGGAAACAGGAGAGAAAAAAATCAAGGGCCGCATCCTTGTGGTCGATGACGAAGAGCGCATCTGTGAGGCGGTAAAAAAAGCGCTGGACCGCATCGGTTACGTCGTCGAGACGAGCCTCCATGCGACGGAGGCTTTGGAGAAAATCCACAAGAGTTCCTTTGACATGGTGATCTGCGATATCAAGATGCCCGGAATGGATGGGATCACGCTGCTTGACCGGATCAAAGAATACGACCCGACCATGCTGGTGCTAATGATCACTGGATACGCTTCCATTGAATCGGCGGTCGAGTCCATGAAAAAGGGAGCACAGGAATATATCCCTAAACCCTTTTCGCCGACGCATATCCGTTTTCTCGTGGAGCGCGCCTTCGAGCGCAGACGACTGGCGGATGAAAATCTCTATCTCAAGGGGGAACTCAAGCAGCTCAATGGCCGGGATGTGGTCATAGGCAAGAGTCAGGCGATGCAGCAGGTCTTCGATCTCGCCGCAAGAGTGGCTGAAACGGACTCTTCCGTGCTGATTACCGGAGAGAGCGGAACCGGCAAAGAGGTTGTCGCCCGGGTGATTCATTTCCGCAGTCCCCGCGCCAATGCCCCCTTCGTGACCGTGAACTGCTCGGCTATTCCTGAAAATCTATTGGAAAGTGAACTGTTCGGCCACAAGAAAGGAGCGTTTACCGGGGCCATTTACACCAAGCGCGGTAGTTTCGAGCTCGCCAACGGAGGAACTTTTTTCCTCGACGAAATCGGGGACATGAAGCTGGAAATGCAAGAGAAGATTCTCAGAGTGCTCGAAGAGAGAAGAGTCAAAAAAGTTGGCTCTGAAGAAGAGCTTCCGGTTGATGTCAGGGTCATCGCCGCAAGCAACAAGGATCTGAGCGCCGAGATCTATGAAGGACGGTTTCGCGAGGACCTGTTTTACCGCCTTAATATTGTTCATATCGCGATTCCCCCCTTGCGCGAGCACAAGGTCGATATTCCCATACTGGCGCGCCATTTTCTCAAGGTCTTCTCAACGGAGATGAAAAAGCCGGTGGCGGACTTTTCCGAGGAAGCCCTCAGCCTTATGACCGCTCATAATTGGCCGGGAAACGTGAGGGAGTTAAAGAACGCCGTAGAGAGGGCGTTAATCTTTGCCAATCCCGGTGAAATGATTCGAACGAGCCATTTTCCCCCGCCGCTGCGCTCGGAAATGACGCAACGCGCTCCGTCTCCCGCAAGAGTTTTTAAGACCTTGGGGGAGACGGAATTAGATTACATTAAAGAGGTCTTGATCGCCTGTGACGGCAACAGAGTCAAGGCCGCAGAAATTCTCGGTATTTCTCCCTCGACCATCTGGCGCAAGCTACAGACCGAGTCCTAGCCGTGGGCCGTGAGTCCCGACAGGCCTTCGGTCAATCCGGTAGCGTTGCAAATTGAAATTCCATTGCAAATTGCAATCACAAAAAGGAATGCAGATTCAGTCGATTAGAAATACTCATTGCAATTTGCACTGTTGATAGATCTGCCGCCCTGCTGTTCAACCCACCCAGCGCGACGATATCTCCTTTAAATTAGCCATTTACCTCTCCGCCACCGCCTCAAATTTCCTGGCACTGGCTTTGCCATATAGCTGCGTTGAGAAGGCTGATGGAATCTCAAGGCAAAAAAGTCAGTGCTGAGAGGTCGGTTAAAATCCTGGGACGGGAAGAATCTTTGCGGTCGCGCCAATATCGAGGAGTCTGTGTCAGAGTCCTCTATGAGCGGGATTCGTGGGAGATTCTGCGCACCGAAATGGAACCGGGAAGCGCTCTAGACGATCGTGAAATTGGCATCTTCCCGGCGATCCATTTCGTCATCGAGGGGAGCCCGGTTTTCCAAGTCGCGAATCAAACCCATGATCTCATGCCTGGAGACAGTATCGCGTTGGAGGAAAGAGAGCAGTACAAAATTTCCAATCCTACTTCTTCACGCTCCAATTTTTTAAGTTTCCTCTTCAAGAACTCAGCAACCCAAAAGAAAGAGGGGAATGACGGTCTGACGAGCTTTCGAGGAGGGAAGCATGAAGAACTTAAGGACTAGCAGCAAAGGCGAAGAGCGGCGAACTTTTCTCAAGACGGCTCTCACGGGTACCGTTATTGGAACCGAGTTGTTGCGCGAGCGAAGGACCGCCATGGCGGCGTCTTGGAAAAATCCATTGCCCGAACGGCCCGAAGGTCAAGTTAGTGAAAGTGGAATCGGGACCCGCGCGCAAGCCGGCATAAGGGGGGGCTTCGTTGAAAAAGATTCCTGAGCAGATAAAGAGACTCGCCGTTGTCATCGGGATTATCATCGCGGCGGTTATCGCGGTAAGATATGTCATTCTCCCCTCCTCTCTGATCGACACGCAATTTCATCATCGTTCCACGGTCGAAAGAGAACTCGCAAAAAACATTGCCTTCGCTGGGGCGACGGTTTGCGGCACCTGCCACGTCGACCAAATGACAAAGAAAAGCAAAGGGTTTCATAAGAACGTCAATTGTGAAACATGCCACGGGGCCGCCCAGGCGCATATAGAAAACCCCGCAAACAAGCCTGCCGCTCCCAGGGGAAGGGAATTCTGCGCCTTCTGCCATGCTTACGATCCGTCGCGGCCCACGGGTTTTCCGCAAATCAGTCCAGTTGTTCACAATCCGCTCAAGGCCTGCACGACCTGTCACAAGCCCCATGATCCGGTGCCGTCGGAGGCTCCGCGCGAGTGTTCTGCCTGTCATGCCCAGATCGCGAATATCAAGAGCGCTTCTCCCCATGCGCTGATTGGCTGTACCACATGTCACACCGCTCCGGCACAGCATAAGATAAGCCCCAGAAGCGTGGCCCCGACCAAGCCTGAGACGCGGGAATTTTGCGCCAAGTGCCATGCGAAAGAAGCGAACCAAAAAGATGCGCCCAAAATCGACTTCGCCTCGCATGGGGAGAGGTTCCTCTGTTGGGAGTGCCATTATCCGCATCTCCCCGAAAGGAGCGCGACCAAAAGATGATCGGTAGAAGGAAGTTCCTCAAAAGAGCCATCTTGTTCATCCCTGCCGCCGGATTGTTCCGCCATTTCGTGAAGGAGGGCCATGCAAAGCCGGCCTCGGGAGGATACGACCCGGCGAATCACCTCTATGGAATGGGCATCGACATCGACAAGTGTATCGGGTGCGGCAGGTGTGTCGAGGCTTGCAAGACCGAGAACAACGTTCCGAAGGAACCTTTCTTCACACGAACCTGGGTGGAGCGCTACACGATCAAGAAAGACGGCAGCGTGGAAGTTGAGAACATTGAATCCCGAAAAGGAAAGGTGGGCGAGAAAGCGACGGAAGCGGATGTCCTGAGAAGCTTCTTCGTGCCGAAACTTTGCAATCAGTGCGAGCACCCGCCTTGCGTGCAGGTTTGCCCCGTGAACGCCACCTTTTCCACCGAAGATGGCGTTGTTTTAGTCGATTCCAAGCGCTGCATCGGCTGCCGCTATTGCATTCAAGCCTGTCCCTATGGAGCCCGCTATCTTCATCCCGAGACTCGCACCGCGGACAAATGCACGTTTTGTTATCACCGAATCGTCAAGGGACTGCTCCCCGCTTGCGTCGAAGTGTGCCCGACCCAAGCGCGGATCTTCGGTGATTTAAGAAGCATGGCGAGCCGGCTGGTGCGCTTTAAGCGGACCAAACGGATTCACGTACTCAAGCCTCACCTCAATACGGAGCCCAAGGTGTATTACGGAAATCTTGACGGGGAGGTTCGATGAACCGAGAGTTGATCGAACGGTTGGCAGAGCATCTAAACGAAGTCACCGGTTTTATCTATCCCAACGAAGTGGAAATCCACTGGTCGATTTTGATCGTCGTCTATCCCTACATAACGGGACTTGTCGCAGGCGCCTTTATCCTTGCGTCGTTAGTTCAGGTATTCAACGTTAAAGAAGTTCAACCGACGTACCGGCTGGCGCTGTTGACCGCTCTGGCTTTTCTCATCATTGCCCCCTTGCCTCTGCTTCTCCATCTCGGTCATCCCTTCCGGTCCTACGAGATATTTCTCACCCCACAACTGGGTTCAGCGATGGCAATGTTTGGTTTTGTCTATCTCTGGTATTTGATGGCAGTGCTTCTGTTGGAACTCTGGTTTGAATATCGAAGGGACTTGGTTGTGTGGTCCCGCCAAGCGGCTTTCCCGATGAATTGGCTCTACAGGATACTATCTTTCTTTTCTACCGATATCAGCGAGAAAGCCGTCGCGTTTGACCACAAAGCCATCAAAATCATCACTCTGATCGGCATTCCCTCAGCGTTTCTGCTTCATGGGTATGTGGGCTTTATTTTCGGATCGGTGAAAGCCAATCCCTGGTGGAGCAGCGTGCTCATGCCGCTCGTTTTTCTTATGTCGGCGATCGTGTCGGGCATTGCGCTCGTCATCCTTTTGTACATGGTCATCGCCCCGCTCAGAGGAGAGGGCGTGGACATGAAATGTCTAGATAGAATTGCTTCCTTCCTCTTTTACGCGGTGATCGTGGACTTTACGCTTGAAGGCCTGGATTTCATCCACCGGCTTTACGAGAGCGAAGAATCTATCAAGATACTTTCCCGGCTCGCCACCGACAAGCTGTTTATCAGTCTGTGGGTCATCCAGATCTTTCTCGGGATGCTCCTGCCCCTCGGGATTATGATTGCGGTGAAGTCGCTGAAATTCAACGCGGAGCTGAGAAGACTCTTTTACTTTACATCGGTGATTTTGATCCAGTTGGGGATCTTTGCGACTCGCTGGAATGTCGTCATCGGCGGCCAATTGTTTTCCAAAAGCTTCCGCGGCTTGACCACGTATAAAATGGAGGTGGTGGGGATTGAAGGCTTGATTGCAGCCCTGGGCTTGCTCATCGCGCCGTTCATTATCCTAGCGGTTTTTCTAAAGCTGTTTCCCGCTTCGGAAACAGCAGAAGCCAAAGAAGCCGTGTCTTCATGACTTTAGCGGGCTCAGGGGAAGATGGTTGGGGGTAAAGCCTCGGAACGTCGTGAAGGAAAATGCACGGCAGACCGTCTAAGTATCGGCAGCAGGGTCGGTTTTGTATCTAATAGGCAACAACACAACACCAAAGGGAGGTCTCACATGAAAAAGCGCAGCAAGAAATTGACAGTGCTGGTAAGCGCCTGCCTGTTGACGGTCGCGGGCGGGTCCGCCGCCTGGGCCGCCGAGGCGAAGGGAGGCAAAGCGACTTACGATAAGCTTTGCGTGTCCTGTCATGGCGCGGATGGCAAAGGCAATCCGGCCATGGCGAAAGCAATGGGAGAAAAAGGACTTAACATCGTCGGCAAAGATACCAAGGCGAAAAAAGACGCTGATCTGCTCAAAGTCATCGTCGAGGGGGCAGGTAAAATGCCTGCTTCAGGTAAGAACCTGAGCAAGCAGGAACAGACGGATGTCCTGAGCTACACACGATCGCTGGCGAAATAATCTTTCGCGGAACAAGTAAATTTTCCCGGACTTACGTCCGGGACTTTTCTCAGAATGCAAGCTTCGCTTGTCCGAAAGGCACCTCATCCGTCTTTCCCGCGAAAGCGGGAATCCAGGTTTGAATTAATTTCCTGGATTCCGGCTCGCGCTAGCTATCGCCAGCTTGGCCGGAATGACGACTCGTTGCCTTTCGGAACCCGATACACCACCCGGACTCGCGTCCGGGGGTCTGCTAAGGTAATGACAAGAATCAACGAGAAAGGAAAAACTCATGAAGACAAAGGTAGCACTAATTGTGATTGGACTTTGGCTCGGCGCCGGCTGGACTCCCGGAGCTCTCGCGGCGGACGCCGGCTCCGGTAAGGCGGTTTACGAAAAATCCTGCGTCGGATGCCACGGCGCCGACGGCAAGGGCAACGCGGCGATGGCGAAAGTTCTGGGAGAAAAAGGATTGAATATCGTCGGCAAAAATACCCAGGCGAAGAAAGACGCCGATCTGCTCAAAGTCATCGTCGATGGAGCGGGAAAGATGCCCGCGCAAAAATCGCTCAGCAAGGACGAGCGGAAGCAGGTGCTAGGTCACGTTCGTTCCCTGGCAAAGTAAATTCTAGAAGGGGTCCTGCCATTTTTGTCGCGGGCGTTTCAGGGAAACTTGGAACGCCC
>JACPFE010000727.1 GCA_016183145.1 Deltaproteobacteria bacterium
CGAGCGCTGGAGACGGGCACTATTGATGCGTTGGTTCTCAGTGTTTCCGTGTTTAGCCGGGACCTCAAAGAAAAGGGGTTCCCCAATCTGGGCCGGCTCACTCTTCCCATCGCCGGCGTCTCTGTTGTCGTGAGAAAGTCTCTTATCCAACAGCAGCCGACTGTCATGGAAAATCTACTGAAGGCACAAATTGAGGGCCTAGCCTACGCGCTGAGTGCGCGACATAAGCCTACCGTGCTGGAGACGATTCGGAGACGTCTCAAGGTGGCCAATCCCAAGATTGTTGAGGAAACCTACAGAGACATCGTGGAGGATCTCGAGCGCAAACCCTATCCTTCAGTTGAGGGTCTCAAGAATATCCAGCGCCTGATGAAGGACCATAATCCGAGATTGGCTCAAATCAGGGTAGAAGATGTGATTGATGACAGGTTCATTAGAAAGCTAGATGAGAGTGGGTTCATTGACCGCATCTACGCCTCCTATGGGGTGAAGTAAATCGTCAAACGAGGATCGATTCGATGATCATTACGCGCAGTCTAAAGGAGGAAATTGACGGCATTCCGGGGGGAGAAAATGTACCGGGAGTCTTTTGTTGGCGCAGCGGATTGAAAAGGGTCCCTGCGCGCACAGGCAGTCGTCGCCGTCGAAGAGCGCGTAGCTTCTTGAATGAGGTATGCACCACCGACTCGCCGAGACCGGGTTTCTGTAACCCCGCCTCACGACCACTATCGGGCACCGCGTGGACCTGACAGACCTGCGTTAATTCGAACCAGAAAGGAATGAGCATGTACGGCTGGCGGGCAAGAATTGGCAAGGTCAGCCCCTCGCGGGGAGACAGTTTTGTGTACGAGTTTTACCACATGGTCCCCAAAGGGGTCGTTCTGGTTATGCACATCGTCGGATTGGACAATCTGACAACAGAAGAGTTTAACGCAGCTTATCTTCAGTATATGGACGCCGCCCGCGCATTAGCGCGGGTAGGCGTGGATGTGATTTGCCTCGGCGGGGCACCTCTCTTTCAACTGAAAGGTCTGGGAAGCGATCTGGAAATGATACAGGAAGTTGAGAAGCAGACCGGCATCCCGGCGCTCACGAGCGCGACCGCGGTGAAGGAGGCGATGCTTTTCCTAAAGATGAAAAAGCTGGCCATTGTGTCTCCCTACACTGACGAGGTAAATCAGCGAAACGCTCTGTGGTATCAGAACTTAGGATTTGATGTCCTCAAGATTAAAGGCGTGGGCATTACAAACAATTCGCAGATCTCCCGTCTCCCTTTTTACGTTCCCTATCAACTCGCTCGAGAGACATTCTTAGAAACACCGGGAGTAGACGGGATCTTCATTGACTGCGCCAGATGGGCAACCATGGAAGTGATTGAAAAACTGGAACAAGACTTGGGTGTCCCTGTTGTGGCATCCACTCAAGCCATGATCTGGTCGGCCTTGCGAAAGGCCAATGTTCGGGAGAACGTCCAGGGATATGGCAGGTTGATGCAGGGGTAAGCAAAAAAAGAAATCTACCGCTTGCTGCGCGAGAGTCAACAAGCGGCACCAGGGGCGAGAAATGCTCTCGATCCGATCCCGTTCGGCGTTGAAAATATTCGGCGCAGCTTGGAGCTGATTGTTCACGACTCAGCGCAGCAAAGGCTCGTTGCACGGCGGTTCGAGCTGAGTGAACTGTTTGACGATGTCACCCGGAGCTTGGGTCAATTGAGCTTGGAAGTCGAACATCCGGTTTTTTCTAATTTCCTCCTGGCAGCATAGAAAAATCGATGAACTTCTGAGGGTCGAGATCGGCCGGCACGGGTCTTTCTTGACGCAGCAGGTCCAAATATCCGCGCGCAACTTTCAGCGGCAATCGGCCGTCTTTGTTGAACATGCTGATGAGGGTTTCGTAGGTTCGCTCAGACTCAGCCGGCGTGATCTTGAATTTGTCCGCGATCATCCTTGCGGACTCTGCCCGATTGGCGCGTATCCAAGCTACGGCATCGAGGAGCGCCGCGATGGTCCTCTGCACTCTATCTCGGTGATTCGCGATCTCTGCTTTGGCAGCGATCAAACCGGAAGTCGGAATATCCACCAGGTCGCCGATCAACACAAACTTTTTGAAACCCCTGGACACCGCTTTGTCATCGAAGGGCGGAGTCAGCACGGCGCCGGCGACCTGCTGGCTCGCCAGTGATGCGAAGCTCGATGCGGTCCCGCCCGTCATAATGAAGCCGACGTCTTTCTCGTTGATCTCGACCTTTTTGAACCACGCCATCAAAAAGTGGTGCGGCGACGTTCGAATACCCGAGATCGCAATCTTCTTGCCGATCAGGTCCTGCGGCTTGTTAATTTCCTTGCTGGTCACCAGCATCCACGGCGTAATATGGTAAAAATTGAGGACGACAACCAGCGGCAGACCAGAGATCGCCGCCAAGATTCCGGTCGACAGCGAGGGAAAAAAATTAATGTTCCCACCGATGACGGCTTGCGGCTGGATGCCGGTGTTCATCTGAATGTATTCAGCCTCGAGTCCGGCCCTCTTGAGCAACCCTTTCTCTTGGGCCACGTAATAAGGCATGTAGGTAAGCGCCAGCGAAGGAAAGCCGACGCGGATCGTTTGCAGGCTTTCCGCTGCCGTGAGCATTCCAGGATAGATCGGATTTATCGAAAGCAGAATGACGATCAATGATGTTGCGTATTTCATCGCCAAGTTCGTTATCGATCCATCCTACGGTTCGACCGTTCGAGTCCCTCACGGCCCTGAGGAGGATCGAAGGGTAAACTCACCGTCCCGAGGAAGATCGAGGGACAGCCATCTGAGATAAAAGCCTCTTACTCCAATCGGGAGCAGTAATCCAGCCCTACTCGCGGGACCGGCTCAAGTTGACCGAAGCCTAACGAGTGGTAAATTCCGCTCATGCCGCGAACTGCTCGCTCAGTCCACAGCACGGAAACCACGGCGACCAATAATGGCTCAACCAAGTATTTCCTTCCCATGGCAGACCCCCATCAGCGCGGCGGCAGAGGTCCCGCGCCCACAAGCTTTTTGAAGAGATCAATGACTTCAGGCTCGCGGGGAATCTC
>JACPFE010000728.1 GCA_016183145.1 Deltaproteobacteria bacterium
GGTGCTGCTTCCGCGCGTCAAGCTGAGACGGAAACTCCTTTTGGCGGAGACTGACTGACGCTCATGATTCTATGGTTACAATTTGTCGCTTGCACGGGAATCATTCTCGTATCCGGCACCTACCTTTCAAAATACGGCGACGTCATTGCTGAAAAGACCGGACTGGGCAGGACCTGCATTGGCGTGGTCTTGATGGCTTCCGTGACCTCGCTTCCCGAACTGGTTACAGGCATCAGCTCGGTTGCCATTTTCGATGTTCCCGATATCGCCTTAGGGGATGTGCTTGGGAGTTGCATGTTTAACATTCTCATTCTTGCTCTGCTAGATGTTATGAACGGCTCCGCGCCCGTTTCCGCCAAGGCGCACCAGGGGCAGGTGCTGACCGCATCGTTTGGAATCCTCCTGCTCGGACTCGTCAATGTCGGTATCTTTAGCGCTGCACACATGCCATCAGTAGGATGGGTCGGGGTGTATAGCTTCGCGTTTGTTGCCGTCTATCTCATCGCTATGAGGGCCGTTTTCTCCTATGAGAAAAAGAGAATCGCCGAACTGGTTGGGGTGGTAGCGGAAGAGATTCGATATGAGAAAATTTCTAAGGTAACGGCTTATCGGATGTACGGGCTGAACGCCCTTCTGACGATAGGAGCCGCCACCTACCTGCCCCATATTGGAGAGAGAATTGCCGAAGCTACCGGTCTGGGCCAAACTTTTGTCGGTAATATTTTTATAGCACTCGCGACCTCGCTGCCCGAGGTCGTCGTCTCCGTAGCCGCATTGAAAATCGGCGCCGTGGACATGGCCTTTGGAAACATTTTCGGTAGTAACCTGTTTAACATTGTGATCTTGGCCATCGATGATATTCTGTACACGAAAGGACCCCTCCTCTCGTATATCTCTGCAAATCATCTTGTCAGTTCCAGCGCTGCCATTTCCATGACCGCAGTTGCGGCCATCGCATTGACCACCAGAGCGAGCAAAAAATGGCTCTTTCTTGCGTGGGATTCTCTAGCGATACTAGCAGTCTATGTTTTCTCGCTCTCCGTCTTATACATGATGAGATAAAATGACCGTATGTCGCCACTCAGAGCAACGCTATCATGAAAGTAAAATTTTCAGCCAATTTCCCAGGACCGAAGTTGGCGCTTTTTACCAAAGATACGATTGGCTCATCCTAACCGCACCCCGTACCGTAGGAAGCAAGAGTTAGAAGCGGCTCGGTCAACTCCTCGCCTAACGCCTGCAGGATGCGCATCAGAGGCTTGGTGTGAAAGCTGTCGGCCACGACGACCAGCTCGGGAACCGGGCGCTGGAGCCGGTAAACTCGAAACAGGCCGGGCGCGCCTAATACTGCCAACCCGTCAATCGTGTGATTCCAAAATCATGATTGTCGGCCAAAGCCTGGAACGGCTCCAAAAACGGTTGGGCTTCCCGCGTCGTATACTTCTGTCGTAACGACTGAGCCATTGCTTTAACGAGGTTGCGAAATCGGATTGGGTCCTGCAGATTGTCCGGATGATGCCGATGAGTCGGCTGGTAGAGCGAAAGACAGGGAGCCTCATGAGGCTCCAAGAGCCCGGCCGCGTAATCGTTAACAAGTGAGCGCATTATCCCTCCTCTGACGTGTGTTTGTTGGCGCGCCGTATTTTGGCCAGCGAGAAGCGATTTATTTTAGGTTAGGCCCAGCAGAGCCCGCCGGATATTCACGCAGCGGCACCCGTCCTTCGCGCCAGGCTTCCAAAACTGGCTCGACGATGCGCCAGGACTCCTCCGCCTCGTCATCACGGATGGAAAGAGTCAAATCTCCTCTCAGTAAATCGAGCAGGAGTCGTCCGTAAGCCGATGTCTCTTGAGGAGCGAGGTCTGTGTCCAGCTCGATGTATTCCAAGTCAAATGGATCGCCCGGTCCATTGATGTTCACGCCCAATGCCATACGATCCGGATTCAGTTCTAGCCGCAAGACGTTGATATTCGGCTCCGACTCCTGCGCGAACGCCAGATGAGGAACCGGCTTGAAGTGTATGGCGATTTCTCTTCGGTCTTTATCGAGAGCCTTCCCTGAGCGCAGGACAAATGGAACACCGGCCCAGCGCCAGTTATCGATCCGCAAGGTGACCTGCGCGAAAGTCTCGGTCTCGCGCCTGGGGTCTACGCCCGGCTCATTAACATAAGCCGGGACGTCTCGGCTGCCGATGCGGCCAGCGCCGTAGCGGGCACGGATTGTCCATTGCCGTATCTCCTCGGGCGATAGGCGGCGCACGGACCGCAGAAATGCCACTTTGTAGCCCCGCAGGTCGCGCTCGTGGAGGCTCGGAGGGGCTTCCATTCCCACCAGGCAGAACAACTGTAGCAGATGGTTTTGCACCATGTCCCTGAGGGCTCCCGTGGCGTCATAAAAACCGACTCTTCCTTCCACCGTAAGAGTTTCGTCCCAGGTAATCTCGACGCGCTCGATATGTTGGCAGTTCCACAGTGGCTCGAAAATGCGATTGGCAAAACGTAAACCGAGGATGTTTTGCACGGTCTGTTTGCCGAGAAAATGGTCCATGCGGAATATGTTCTGCTCTGGGAAAGCACTGTGGAGCAATTGGTTCAATCTGTGGGTGGAGTCGAGATCCACCCCGAACGGTTTTTCCACTACGATCCGACTTTCCGGAAGAGGCCCAGCGGCGATAATCGATTGAGCGGCGGACAACAACACCCGCGGGGGCAACGCAAGATAAAAAATAGCCGGCTCATTGACTGAAGCGAGGGCTTTTCTAATCTCATCTGGTTTGGTTACGTCCGCTTTGCCGTAGTCTAGCCGAAGGATTAACGCCTCTCGCGACGCGTCCACGACGTCCGATGCGTGACGCGCCAGTCGCTCGCGAACATACTTTTGAAAGAAGGTCTTGTCCCATGTCTCCGGCGCAATGCCCATAATCTTCGTCTCGGATGGAAGCTTGCCTGTTTGATGAAGCTGCGCGAGCGTAGGCAAGAGATATCTTGAGGTAAGATCCCCGGAAGCTCCGAAGATGATGAAATATCGAGTCACCTCGAAGCCTCTTTCTTGATCAGTCGTGACAAATTCACACCGCTCGAGATAACCCCGATGTGGCTGAACGCCTGTGGATAATTACCCAGAAAAGCGCCGCTGACGGGGTCGATTTCTTCCGGCAACAGACCTAAATCGCCTGCGCGCGCGCACAGCGAATGGTATAATTCCAGCGCTTCGCCTATTCGGCCCTGGTACGCCAGATTGTCGACCATCCAGAAGCTGCAGAGCAAGAATGCACCTTCGTGTCCCGGCAAGCCGTCGGGCGACTCTTCGGGCAGGTAACGATAAAGCAGTCCGTTGCCCGCGCCCAATCTCTCCGCAATAGCTGCCGTGGTCGAAATCATTCGAGGACGATCCGCGGGAATCACGCGTCGAATCGGCAAAGAAAGCAGGCTTGCGTCGAGTCCTCCGCCGCCAAGATGTTCAGTAAGCGATTGGATCCTTTCATCCCACGCTTCCTCGATAATGGCATTCCTGATGCGGCCAGCCGCAGCCTTCCAAATCTCAGTGTCTCCCGGGAGGTCGAAGCGTTTTGCCAGACGCGCGCCACGATCCAAAGCAACCTGGCAGAGAGCTGCAGAATAAGTGAATGGCCGGCCCGGCGTTCGAACTTCCCAGATGCCGTGGTCGGGCTTGTGCCACTCCGAACGGGCGGCCTCCACGAGCGCTTTCAGCCTCGCCCATAAGACATGATCGATCTTGCCTCCATGAGCTGACCACTGATAAGCGCAGTCCAAGATCTCTCCGTAAACATCATGCTGCCACTGCTCTGCTGCGGCATTACCCCAGCGCACCGGAGCTGAGCGTCGATAGCCTTCCGGCTCGGGGTCCTTTCTTTCGGGCTGGGGCTGAGTGCCGTCCAGATTGTAGAGCACCCTCGGACGTCCCCCCGACTCCACGGCATCCAGCACCCAGCCGAGAAAACGCACCGCTTCGACAGTGAATCCGATCCGCCGCAGCGCATAAACAGAGAACGCCGCATCGCGGACCCAAGCGTAGCGATAGTCCCAATTGCGCGAACCGCCAATCAATTCGGGAAGCGACGATGTCGGCGCAGCCACAATGGCCCCGTTCGGTGTATAGTCAAGGAGCTTGAGCGTGAGGGCGGAACGCCGCACCAGCGCCTCCTCTGGACCTTCGTACTGGAACTGATGCATCCAACGGCGCCAGCCTCTGAGCGTTTCCCCTAAAAGCTCATCTGGAGAAGCGTACGAACGACTGGTAAGCCCTTTCCCCCAGCGTAGAATCAGCTCAACTCGATCACCAGCGCTCAGTTCCACCGATTCGTAAAGGCGTCGTAGCGGATGCGGACCCCTACAAGACAGTTGGAGCTCGATGTCGGGAAAAGAAGGACAATGGATCCGCAGGCCATCCCTGTCGACCTCTGCGTGAGCTCCGCCCCTGGGCTCGATTTCGATCCGCAGGCGGACCCGTCCGGTCAACACGCTGATCATCCGCAGCAGTTCACGGCGTCCCGCAGAGACATCTTCGCTCAGATCGGCTCCGGATCGCAGTGAGAATGCATCGGTGACGCGGATCAACCCCGACGGGCCCCGCATCTCGGTGACCAGCACGCCCGTGTCGGCCTCATAGAATTGCCGCGACTCGCCGAGCCCTTCGGGCGCAACAGTGAAAGAACCGCCGCGCTTGGCGTCGAGAATCTCGCAGAATAGCGGCGGTGAATCGAAGCGCGGCACACACATCCACGAGATCGCGCCATCACGGCCGACCAGCGCAGCCGTGGTCCCGTCGCCGATCAAGCCGTGATCTTCGATGGGAAGATAGGCGTCAACCTTCTCAATCGGAGCGAATGCCGCCATGGATATTTTTTACCCATTTCAATTCGGAGATGAAAGAGCAACCGTCAAGTTGTCAGAATGCCGCGCGCCGAAATACACTAGCCAGGTACACTTGGTCTTTTGTTAGACAACTGACGCCAGGCATCTGGCCCAGGAAAAGTATATGATGGTCCTTACGCTCTGAACAACAATGACGAGGTTTAGTTTCCTGGGAACAAGAGGGCGCGCCAATCCATCTCCTGTGGCGAAAAATCGCACCGAGCACATTTGAACGGCGCGTTCCTTTGCAGTTTTTATCGAAGATTACACATTGGAGAAAATGAGTGATGCCGGATGACAAAAAACCCCACTTTATTCGCCGCACGTTAATCACAGGGCTGCTGATTCTTCTGCCCCTGTTCATTACCTACGTTCTCATTGCTTTTTTGTTTAACATTTTTACTGGTGTCGGGGCTCCGCTGCTTACCGGCCTGCTGCGACTCTTTGGCGCCGGAGAATTGGCCTACCCTCTGGTGCTCGTAATCAACCTCGTTCTTTCCCTCGCTGTGATCTTTCTGTTGGGTTTGGTTGGAACCAATATCTTGGGGCGGCTGCTGCTGACAGCATTCGAAGGACTGCTCCTCAGGTTGCCGCTAGTGAAGACGATTTATAGCAGCGCTAAACAGGTGATAGAAACTTTCCAGGGACCAAGCCGAAGCTTTCAGCGCGTCGTCCTGCTGCAATATCCTCGTCAAGGTCTCTGGAGCATAGGCTTGGTCGCCACCGAGCGCGCGGATAATCTCAATCTGGTACCAGGAAACAAAGTGCTTGCGGTTTTCGTTCCGACGACTCCCAATCCTACCTCAGGGTACCTGGTTATTATCTCTCCCAAAGATGTGATCGACCTGGATTTCTCAATAGAGGACGCCTTCAAGTTCATTGTTTCAGGCGGCATCGTCGGAAAGGATCTTGCGTAGAGGCGCGGTTGCCGGCATGAGCGCGTAATCGTAGGGCGAGACAGGTTGGTGATTTTCATGGTGCCCTGGCGTCTCGGCCTGGAAAAGATTGTTTCTCGCAAAGCCGCAAAGGACTACATGTTTGGATCGCCGCCTACTTCGGCGGATCGGAAGCGCGGCAGGGTCCCAATACTGCCATCAAGATGATTCCGCGCCGTATTTCCCACCTGCCACCTAAAGTCAATTTCTTTACGGAACGTCTCCTCGGAAGCGGCGTGGAAACCGTTGGCGCTTGTAACCTGTGGGGTCGGTCGCGGGATATGCGGGGTTCTGGCGGGTGTGGCGGGATTGCCCGCGCCCGCTGGGCTATTTCCAGTCTGGACTCATCCTCCGGGTGTTTACCCTCGGAACGTCTCTTGACTCGCTGAAACAGCAAGTTGAGCAGCGGCAGAACGATGAACAGTAGCAGGATAAGGATCTGTTCCAAACTGGGAGTTCTCATAGCCGTCTCTCCTACTTCCTCTGGGGCGCGCCTGGTTCGTCTCCGGTACTGGCAATAGCATCGCGCATACTTGTATCGGCCTGCACGTTCTTCATCTTATAATAGTCCATGATGCCCAGGTTTCCCTGGCGAAAGGCTTCCGCCATGGCGCGAGGCACTTCTGCCTCGGCCTCGACAACTCGTGCCCGCATTTCCTGCTCGAGGGCAACGGCCATGGCCCGGCGTTCTTCCGCCTTGGCTTGAGCGATCTGTTTGTCGGCATTCGCCTGGTCGATTTGCAGCTTCGCGCCGATGTTCTCGCCCACGTCCACGTCTGCAATGTCGATGGAAAGGATCTCGTAAGCCGTCCCGGCGTCCAGGCCTTTCTTGAGGACGTTCTTGGAAATGTGGTCGGGGTTCTCCAGGACGTGCTTGTGCGTCTCGGCCGAACCGATGGTGCTCACCACCCCCTCGCCGACCCGGGCGATGATGGTCTCCTCGCCGGCGCCGCCCACCAACCGGTCAATGTTGGTCCGGACGGTGACCCGGGAGCGGGCGATGAGCTGGA
>JACPFE010000721.1 GCA_016183145.1 Deltaproteobacteria bacterium
CGCAGCTGACCAAAACGTCTTCCTTGCGGTAGACAAGCCCATGCTCGTGAAGATATTTTTCCGTGATCGCTTCGCGCAGGGGCTCGATGCCTTTGACGTCGGTGTACTTCGTCATGCCTTTGCGCAAGGCTTCGACGGCCGCGGCCTTGATGCGCTCCGGGGTGTCGAAGTCCGGTTCGCCGGCGGAAAAATTGACGATGTCCACGCCTTCGGCGCGCAGCTTGCCGGCCTTGGCGGCAATGGCCAAGGTGACCGACGGCTTGATCAGTTTGGTTCTTTCGGCGAGTTGGGTCATGTTTGCGTTCCTCGACGTTTGAACTGTTGGCGTAATTTTTCGAGCACGTTGACAGGCACCAGACCGGAAACGTCTCCGCCCAGGCTGACGACTTCCTTGACCAGGCGGGAGCTGATGTAGAATTCGGATTCGCCGGTCATCATGAAAAACGTCTCCAATTTGGGCTTGAGGCGATGATTCATCATCGCCATCTGAAATTCGTACTCGAAGTCGGACACCGCGCGCAGGCCGCGAATGATCACCGTGGCGCGTTTGCGCGCGGCGTAATTCACCAACAGGCCTTCGAAGGAGTCCGCCCGAACCCGTCCTTTGAGCCCTTTGAATACCTCGCGCACCATTTGCAGCCGTTCCGCGACAGTGAAGAGGGAACCGTCCTTGCCCGGATTGATAGCGATGGCGACGATGACGTTGTCGAAGACGCGCAGAGTACGCTTGACCAAATCGACATGTCCATTGGTAATCGGATCGAACGAGCCGGGATAGATCGCGACGGAATCCTTTGCCATGTTCGTGGTTCCTTCTATGAGTTTGGTTTACGCGTCCAATTTAAAAAAAGAAAGCAGGGTATCGCCGTAGCGGCGCTGATCGCGCAGCTCCAGCCCATCGTAACGGGGCGCGATTTCCTCCCGGATGCTGTGCTCGGCGATCAACGTCCCCGTCTGTCTGAGCAAGCCGCCCCTGGCCACCATCTGTATCGTCGTCTCGACCAGGCGCTGATCGTAGGGCGGGTCGAGAAAGATAATATCGAATGTCTCTTGCTGCCGGGCCAAAAGCCTTAAGGCGCGGGAGACCGGCGCGGTCCACACCTTGGCGCGATCCGCCAAGTCCAGGCGGCGCAGATTTTCGCGAATCGTCTTCGCCGATTGCGCCGACGCATCGATCAGGATCGCTTCGGCCGCTCCCCGGCTCAGCGCCTCGACGGTCACGTTGCCCGTGCCGGCGAACAGGTCCAAAACTTTGACGCCGGAAAGATCGCGCGCCAGGATATTGAACAGCGCTTCCTTGACCCGCGCCGCCGTCGGTCTTAGCGCTCTTCCTTTGGGCGCTTTAAGCCGCCGACCGCGAGCCGTGCCGCCGATGATGCGCATGGATTTTCAACCCTTCGACTCGAGCCCCGGCCTTGGCCGGGGACTCTTGCTCAGGATTCCGCCCCATAGGCGTACTGGAAAGTGCCAAGGGCTTACCCTTGGGGCTCCACCACGATTCTTATTACGATGCACCGACTGTGCGTGCAAGATTGTCATCCGTCCATTTCCAGGACGATTTTACCGAACTGTTTACCCTCCTCCAACCGTCGCTGCGCCGCAGTGGCGTCCCTGAGAGGAAATATTCGATCGAGGATCGGCTTAGCGCCCGTGTTTTCCATAACGTGAATGACTTGCGCGAATTCCTGTCGGCTTCCGAGCGTGGAGCCGAAGATCTTCAGGTTATTCCAAAATATTCGCCTGACATCCGTCCGCGGCTGGGACCCCGCCGTCGCGCCGCAGGTGACCAACCGCCCACCTCTGGCGAGCGCGGCGAGGCTCCTGACCCACCCGTCGCCACCGGCGGAGTTCACTACCACATCGACCCCGCGTTTCCCTGTGAACCGTCTCGTCTCTTCGGTAAACCCTGGACTCTGGTAATTGATACCCTGTTCCGCGCCCAGCTCTTTTGCTCGCGCGAGTTTTTCATTACTGCCGGATGCGGCGATCACGCGGGCGCCGCAGTGGACCGCCAACTGCAGCGCCGCCGAGCCGATGCCGCCGCCAACGCCGACGATCAGCACATGCTCCCCCGGCTTTAACTCGGCGTTGGTCATCAGCATGCGCCAAACCGTGAGGTAAACCGACGGCAAAGCCGCCGCTTCCGCGAAAGTCAGTCCAGAGGGAATCGCGAAACAGTTGCGCGCCGGCGCTCTGACGTAGCGCGCGTAGGTACCGTTCTCATGCTCTCCCAATACTCGCCGCTCACCGCACAAAAACTCCCGGTCGGTGGCGCAGAACTCGCAGCGGCCGCAACCACTCAACGGATAGAGACAAACCCGATCCCCGGGTTTAACATTATTCACGTCGCGACCAACCTCGGCGACGACGCCGGCGCCGTCGGCGCCGAGGATATGCGGCAGCGCCGCGGCTGATCCAGTCGTACCGCGGCGGTTGCCGATATCTCGCCGATTGATGGATGCGGCCTGGAGCTTGACGATGGCGTCACGAGGCCCGGTGAGTGTCGGCTCCGGGCAATCCTCGTAGCGCAGTGTATCGAGCTCGCCGTGCTCGTGAATGCGAACCGCTTTCACATTTGGTTTCCGGAAAAGTTTCTATCTTGGTTAGCAATATCCGGCGGAGCTGTCAAAGGCGGTGGAAAAATCGAAATCTCAGACCGGCCCGCCACCAGGGGTCGATGGTGTGCTTAAGCGGAAAAAGAAGTGCCGCAGCCGCAGGTCCCGGTGGCGTTGGGATTGGTGAATTTGAAGCCGCCGCCGTAGATGCCGGCGACGAAATCGATGACCGTGCCCTTGAGAAAGGGCGCGCTCTTGGGATCGACGTAGACTTTAATGCCTTCCCATTCTCGCACGGTGTCTTCCGGTTTTTGCTCCTTGTCGAAGTCGAGCTTGTAAGAGAATCCCGAGCAGCCGCCGTCCGTCACCCCCACGCGCAGACCATGCCCTTCTTTTTTGTCCCGGGCCAAAAGGAGCTTGACCTGCCGGATGGCACTCTCTGTCAGGGTCAATCCCAATTCGTCCTGAGTATTGAGCGGCTGATACATGTTTCCTCCCGTCGCATATAAGCCTAATGGCGGCAGCGAGGCATGTCAAGGCGGGCAACGGACGATGGCGGGCAGTGGTTCGGTTTGGAAAAGATCCCTCACGGGGCGAGCCCTGAGAGTTTTGATCGAAGGGTTCGGGATGACAATTTAACTACATGTCATTCCGAGGCGAAGCCGAGGAATCTTTCTCGATGCAAGTAAGTCCGATCGCAATGAACCACTAACCGATGGCAATGACCCACCCGTGTCGGTAGATGAGCATTTGAGCTACAAAACAAAAAAGGGAAGCCGGAGCAATCGATAAAAATTGCCGGCTCCCCCTTTTTATTCAGCCGTGTCGGCTTCGGGCTGTTTTTTTACCCTTCCCAAATCGGCTTGACGTAGGTATCGAGCCACTTCTTCGGGTCTTCGAGGAACAGTTTGTCGGTCACGGGAACCGCCTTCGTCCCTTTCGGGAAAGCGGACTCAATCGATGTCTTCGACTTGAAATCTTTGCGCGAAGATTCCCGGCCCACGGAATCTATGACTTTTTGCCCCTCCTGCGAGATCGCCCACTCAGCGAAGAGTTTGGCGGTGTTTGGATTCGGCGCCTTGGCGTAGATTCCGGCCACGCGCGGAAATACGATGGGCGCCACGCCCCTGACGTAATCAACCGGCGTTCCCTTTTCCTTTTCATTGATCACATCGTGCAACAGCGCCGGCATGCAGATCGCGTATTCACCGGAGATCACCAAGCGAAACATGGCACTCGTGCTCTTATGAACCGGCGCGTTGAGAGCTTTAAGGTTTCTAATGAAGTTCTTAAACCTCCCATCGTCTTTCCACTGGTCCTTGAGGCCTGCCAACATGGAGCTGAGCGGGCCGGCGCGCATGGGATCGTCCAACGCGATGAGACCCTTATACTTCGGATTGGCTACATCCTCCCAGCTCTTGGGCATCTCCGCGAGTTTGATTTTCTTGGTGTTAAAAGCCAGTGCTTGTACCTGTAAACTTACCGTCGGAAGCGTCGGATCATGAAGCACCAAGACGTTCTTCTGAACCGTATCGTAACTGGCCATCGCCCCCGCGGCCCTCAATACCGCCGGCGCGTTGTCGGATAGTACAATGTCCACGCTGGCTTGTCCCCCTTGGAACTCGGTCAGAACCCGAGTAACGATCTCCGGGTTTCTCCCTTGCCAGTAGGTCGCCTTGATCCCAGGGTAACGCTTGGTAAACGCCTCCGTGATGGCTCGGATGTGCTCCACGTCCCAAACCGAGTAAACGATCAAATTGCCTTCTTTCTGAGCCTTCGGATACAACTCCTTCGCCAACTTTTGAAACGCCGCTTCGGCAGCAGCGGTTTCGTTCGGGGCGGGTTTCGCTGCCGCGGGCGCTGATTTCTGCACGGCCTTTTCCGCGTTCTTGGCGGCTTTTTTCATCATGTCGTCGGCGCCGTGGCCGGCTTTCCCGACAAGGAGAACAGCTAAAAGCGCAACGAATAGCGCCATCGAAGTTTTGATGATCATTCTAGTACCCCTCCTTATTAAGTGGATTGGACGGCCCAAGTGTTTCCTTCATAGACTAAATTTCATCTTAAAAGCAAGCTTGGCGACGGACACCGCGACGATCAGAATAATCAAATAGATGACTCCGCCGGCCGCGGCTTCGGCCCATTGCCCGACGCGAAAATATTCAAACAATGTGACCGGTCCATATTCTTTGCCCGGAGCGGTCAGTAACACCGCAACATCGACGTTGCGCACGGCCTCGATGAATATATAGAACAGCGCTCCGCCGACCGATGGCTTAAGAATCGGCAAAGTAATCTTAAAGAACACGTGGCGCCATCTAGCGCCGTGCACCCAGGCCGCCTCATCGAGCTCTTTGTGAATGTTTACGATGGCACCGGAAGCATTCCTGAAAGCATAGGGAAAGTACGCGACGAACAGGCCGATGCCGAGCGCCCACAGGCTGTTATACAAAGGCGTGCCGAGAAAGATGATCACCAACCCCACCGAAAGCACCAGCGGCGGAAACGCCAGCGGCAAGGTGCCGATGAATTCGAAGATCTTGGTTCCAACAGCGCGTGTTCTGTAGATCGTGAACGCCATGATGATGCCCAGGAACACGGTGATGACCGCGATGCTAATGGAGAGCGAAAGCGAGTTGTAGAGCCCGGTGATGAAACTGGGATGGCGCAACACCGTATAAAAATTAGCTAGCACCATATTGGAGGGAAACTTCATGAAGGTTTCGTAGTCGTAGTAAGGGATCATGGAGACCACGATAAGGACAACGAACGGAATAGCGATGCCCGCCAGAAAATAGAGGAAGACCGCAGCGAAAGTCACGTACTTCCAGGGGCCGATGTCGATCACCTTGACCCTGTAGCCCTTCCCCGTGATGGTGGCGTAGCGCTCCGAGAACCGCGTCGCGCGCACGTAGAAATAGAGCGTTATCACGGATAGTGCGACTAGCACAATGCTATAGGCCGTCGCCAAACCGGTGTTAAATTCCAGGGCCATCGAGTCGTAAACCCGGCTCACGAACACTTTGATGTTCCCCGGCGTGCCTTGGAGCACCGGCGTTTCGAAGGAGCGCAAACCGCGCAGGAAATTCAACACCAACGCCGAAAGAAACGCGGGCACCGCCAGCGGGAAGGTGATCTTGAGCATCGTGTGCACTGGCCTGCTGCCGGCGATATAGGCGCTTTCCTCCAGAGACGGATCGAAAGACAAAAACACCGGGAGTAAAAACAAATAACCCAAGGGCACGCAGGCCAAGCCGAATACCCAGATCATCCCGGCCATACTGAAAGCGTTGAAGACCAGTGTCTCGATGCCGAAAAACTGCTGCAGCATGCCGTTGAGAATTCCCGAGCGCGGCGCCAGGAGCAAAATCCAGGCGATGTTTTTCATAATCGGCGGCATCAGAATCGGATAGAGCGGCATCAACTCTACCAAGGCTTTTCCCGGTGTGTTGGTGCGCGCGACGATCCAGGCGAGCATCGCTCCGAGGCCGGTTCCCAACGCCGCCGAACCCGCCGCGTATAGAACGGAGTTGCCCAGCATCGGCAAGATATCGCGGTCGGCGAAGACTCTCAGATAATTGTTCAGGTTGAGACCGACGGAAAAGCCCAGCTTTCCCGTGGTGAAACTGCGCCACAGAACGATCAACACCGGTGTGACGATGGCAGCGCCGGCAACCGTGCTGGCCAGTAGCGGCACGAGAGTCCCCTGCCGCAAGGCGATCTTGATGGAATTCCAATGAGTCGCTGAACTGCGGCTTGAGAAAGAAATAGAAGGTGAATCCACGGCAAGGAGCTCTACTGTCCGACGATGACGCTGATCGCCGATTTATCGATGGACAAGAATGTTTTATCGCCGTCGCCCTTCACGCGAATCATCGGGCAGAGTTTATGCGAGGTGACGACGATTTCCTTTGAGCCGACCTGGACGCGGTGATCCGTCAGCCCGCCGCGGTATTCCCGGCTGGTCATCACGCCCTCGAGCATGTTCTCCGTGCCTTCGGGGAACTTCTCGGGACTCAGTCTGATCTCACCGGTCCGAACAACCACTTTGCAAAGATTCCCCGGCGCCGCCTGCTTCGGCGCCGCGGAGATCAACATGGCGCCGCCGAAATCCGGCACAAGCACGCGGCAAACTCCGCTTTCAACCGCGACTACCTTGCCGTCGACGAGCGTCGAATGGCCGACGAAAGAGGCGACGAACGGATGAGCCGGATGATTATAGATTTCGTCCGGCGTCCCGTATTGGAGGACTCTGCCCGCATCCATCACGATGACCGCGTCGGAAATGGTAAAGGCTTCCTCCTGGTCGTGGGTGACGTAAAG
>JACPFE010000724.1 GCA_016183145.1 Deltaproteobacteria bacterium
CCTATGGGGTTTACTAAAAACGACAAACCATTCTTTCTTGTCAGAATTGGCCATTTGGGGAGATCGAAATCTCCACGATGCTTTCCGCAAGAGCAGTGCCAATGAGCAGTCATGGATTCCTAACTCTATCTACTCAAAAAATAAAGAGAATTTTTTCCCGGAAAATCAATGGGATTTGATGGAGCAACAAAAAGCGGTCAGGAATGACACATTGGTGTCCAAGAGTTTCGATAAAAGGGCATAATAGCTACGACGGGCCATTGTTTGTCGACTAGGCCACACTTATTCGACCGGCGAATTATTTCAGATCAAAAGAACATGTCATCCCTGACGACATTATAATGGACTGTAAGCGAATGTTCCAAAATCCTACGGCAAGAAATCAGAGTCATCATAAAAGATTCGAGTTGGCGGACTACAATCGTAGCCTGTTTTGGCCAAGAAGAGCGCGAGTTAGACCTAGAATGATCAATTCTTCGAATTGCAAGTATCGCCTACGGAAGGCTGAATCGTTAATCACTCGGGATGCATCTTCAAGATTAGGCGTTCCCAACGTTGTCACACTTGTCCAAATTCAACTTGGACCGTTCCGGAAGTCGTAGGGTTGCCCAATAGCACTTGTGGTTGTCATTATCTGCGCCCTTTGTTAGCGTACGGGCATTGTCACCCGGCCATGTTAGCAAAGGTTAACAGCGCAGCTCTATATGGGATTGATGCTTTGCGCGTCGAGGTAGAGATCGATCTCGCCTCCGGGCTTCCCCAGCTCGCCACGGTTGGGTTACCAGAAGGAGCCGTAAAAGAAAGTAAAGATCGGATCCGCGCCGCCGTAAGAAATTGTGGCTACACGTTTCCAACCAAGCGCATTACCATCAACCTCGCGCCTGCAGATATCAAAAAGGAAGGCTCCGCCTACGATCTGCCAATGGCCGTGGGAATTCTAGTCGCCGAAGGATTGATCGAATCTAAACTTCTCAACGACTATCTACTAATCGGTGAACTTTCGCTCGATGGTAGCATAAAGCCCGTGCGCGGTGCGCTGCCGATCGCCATGGCGGCAAAGCGGGAAAATGTGAAAGGAGTGATTCTTCCCGAGCAAAACTCGCCGGAAGCCGCCGTGGTGAACGAGGTCGAGGTCCTCGGGGTCAAAGACCTTCCACAGGTCGTCGAGTTCTTAAACGGGAATCGCCCCATCGAGCGGGTCCAGGTCAACATCAAGGAACTGTTCAGTCATCACTCGCACTATGGTACTGACTTCACCGATGTCAAAGGCCAGCAGCACGTCAAACGGGCCCTGGAGGTCGCAGCCGCCGGAAGTCACAACGTGATCCTAGTCGGCCCGCCGGGTTCGGGTAAAACTATGTTGGCGAAACGCTTGCCGACAATTCTCCCGGATCTCACCCTTGGCGAGGCGCTCGATACCACGAAGATTCACAGCATCATGGGGCTGCTCAACGGCGCGCCGATTATCGCGACACGACCGTTCCGTTCCCCTCACCATACGATTTCAGATGCCGGCCTCGTCGGTGGCGGCACCGTACCCAAGCCTGGCGAAGTTTCGTTAGCGCATAACGGCGTGCTTTTCCTCGATGAATTGCCGGAATTCAAGCGGCATGTATTAGAGGTCATGCGCCAGCCGCTCGAAGATGGCAACATCACCGTCTCGCGAGCCCTGGGATCCATCAATTATCCAGCGGCGTTCATGTTAGTCGCCGCCATGAATCCTTGCGTCTGTGGTTTCCTAACCGATCCCCAGAAGGAATGCACCTGTACTCCAATTCAAATTCAGCGCTACCGTTCGAGAGTTTCCGGTCCGCTCCTTGATCGCATTGACATTCAAATCGAAGTCCCAGCGCTTCGCTACCAAGATCTCGCGAGTAAAGATGCCGGCGAAAGTTCAGACGTCATTCGCAAGCGGGTAAACACCGCTCGAACCATTCAACACCAAAGATTTGAGAAAACGAAAATTCATGCGAACGCCCAAATGGGTGCCAGAGACATCAAGCGTTACTGCGCGGTGAATGCCGACGGAGAAAGACTCTTGGAGACCGCGATCAACAAGCTTGGCCTCAGCGCGCGCGCCTATAGCCGAGTTCTGAAAGTCGGCCGCACCATCGCCGATCTCGCCGGCTCAGAAGAAATCCAATCCGCCCACATCGCAGAAGCGATTCAGTATCGGAGTTTGGACCGGAGAACTTAGCCTTGGCAAGAACGAGAGACCGACCCATAAATGCTAACGAAATAGATGTGAGGGTCTTTCGCGGGTCATCACGCAAAGCTTAAGAGCATTCTCCTTGCACATTTATCTATACAAGCCCGAGTGACCCTAGAACTCACACACACGGTCCTTTCTACTCTACCGGATTCCTGCCGCAGGCGATCCTTAGTCTCACGCATTTTCCGGATTGTTTACCCCAACGAGAACACCATTTGGCCGGCCCCTCCCCTTCTCCCACTTCGCTAACAAATTGTAGCGAATTTCCAAACCGCTAAGCATAACGGCCACAGGATCAAACTCAACGTGCTGAACATCCAGCATCCAGCGCGTAGTTCTTTGCGTTGTTATTTCACAAGCAGCGGCACTAGCTTGGCCGCATCGTCGTAGGTCTCCAGCCGGTCTACCGCCTCAATCAACTTCTCAATGCTGTCTTCCGCTAACACGGCACGGGCCATTTTGCGAAACTTTGCCCTCAGCACCTCGCGACTGACCATGTTAAGCGGCGAACCGGGGGGATAGGCTTCGAACGCTTTGAAGGTCTTACCACTCGTGAGCTTCACTTCCATCGTCGTATTGTAGTTCTGGTCTTTTTTCGCATTGGGATCAGCGTAGCTCTTCACTTTCTTGGCCAGGGCGAGCACCTTCGGATCGGTCCACAGTTTCGGATCCATGTAAAAACTCAGATCGTTGTCGTTTTTCAACAAGCGGATCGCCAGCGAGAACGGCAGACTAAATTGCGCGCTGGCAGTATCATGCGGCTCGTAGATCGCGCCCCCATGCGAAAGCGACGTCTCGGAGATACCGACGCGTATCTCATCGACATCATCCGCGCCGAAGTGATGTTTTTCGATCATCTTGGCCAGTGTGAAGATGACGCCCTGCACGGTGGCGACACAGGGGTAAATCTTGAACCAGACCCGCATGATCTTAAAATCGCTGCCGAGACCCCTGGTGATTTCCTCCGGCTCCACCTGATCGGCGAAGACTTTCAAGAAACCGCGCTTGCCTTCGATGATGGTCGGCGGTCCGGTGAGCCCCAACTGTGCCAGCATCGCCGCTTGAATACCGCCGCGCGCGGCGATACCGGCAATCACCCGTTTAACTTCTCCTCCGGTCTGATCATATTCCATTGTGCCACTGGAATGCATGCCGGCGATTCCGAAGGCGTGTAGTATTTGTCCATTATTCAAGCGCAACAGTCTGGCCGCCGTCGCCATCGCGCCGAAGGGTCCGCCGATGCCGTGGCTGTGAAAGCCCCGTTTGCCCGATGACGGCCGCACCGCCGCCAGCAAGCGATACATCACGTCCCAACCGACCACCACCGCGGCAAGGAAATCTTTGCCGATGCTGCGCTGCTTTTCGCAAAGCGCGAGGGCGACCGGCACCGTGGCGGCACTGGGATGACCGCCAGCGCCAAAGCCGACATCGTCGAGTTCGCAGCCTTGGCCGAAGGTTGCGTTGACGAATGCGGCGTCCAGCGCCGGTGCTTTGGTGCCGTAGTTGACGATGGTGCTTTCGGCACGCCCGCCCATCTCGGCAACATAGCGGTAGGCAATCTTGTTCCATTCCAAGGTCGAGCCGATCAGCTCGACGCCGACCTGGTCGAGAATACAGTCTTTGGCCTTTTCGATCGCCTCCGGGGGGATATCTTCATAGCGCACCTTGGCTGTATGAGTCGCGAGCTTTTCGGTCATGCCAGTTGCCATTTTCGTTTCTCCTCTACACTTCAAACATAGTCCCACATCGCGTTGGCTCCGTGCTTCTCCCTGCGTCATTTCAAGCCGAAAATTTCTCTGAATTCTTTGTCGTAGCGTGCGTAGTCCTTCGCGAGGCTGATGTCGCTGACGTACAGCTTGATGCCTTTTCTCTGCAGATCGTCCGGCTCGATGCCTTTGCGCGCCGAGCTGCGGCCGAAGCCGCGGAGAATTTTTTGTCCTTCTTCGGAGAGCGCAAAATCAATGAACAGCTTACCGACATTGGGATGCGGCGCGTAGCGCCCCAAAGCCATTGGCGTGACGCGGCTGACGACGGGCGTTGCGGGTAAGGACTCCACCGGAGCGCCGCGCTTTTTTGCCGACTGCACTAGGTGATCGTAGTCATTTACCGCCAGCGGCGCCTCGCCTGAGGCCAACACCTGAGTGATTAGCGTCCGTCCGGGACGAAAACTAAGATCTTGTTTGGCGAGGCCGCGCATGAGACGCAAGCCCTTTTCCTTGCCGAGAATTTGCAGCATGCTGGCATACCATTCGGTCTCGCGGCTATCCATAAGCATTTTGCCCTTCCACTTCGGATCGAGCAGATCGTCATAACTCTTGGGCAGATCTACCGGCTTCAAGAGATGGGTGTTATAGGCCATGACGCTGGCATTGTGATAGGCGCTTACCCAGTAACCGTCCTTGTCCTTGAAGTCCTCCGCAAAAGCGCGCCGTTCCGGCGATTCATATTTTTGAAACAAGTTTTCTTTGAAGATTTCGTAGAACTGAAAGCTGGTCGCCGAGATCACATCGAACAAATGGGCACCGCCGCGGTGTTCCTGGAGAACTTTGACAACGATCTGTGTGCTGCCGAGACGAAACAGCTTCGGTTCGATAAAAGGATATTTTTTCTGGAACGCATGGACCATGGCCGTACCGTCGCGGATGTCCGTCGTGCTGTAATAAACAAAATCTTTTTCTCCCTTGGCTTTGGCGATGATGGCATCGCGGTCCTGCGCCCAGGCCACCCCAGGGGCCAAAGTGAAGATAACAAAAAGAACGAAGAAAAAGGATTGCCTCCTTGTCAAGTTCATTACCGCCTCCTCCTTAACACACGCCAAAAATCACGGTTGCGCACGTCCACTCTATGCGCGCGTCGCCTTTGCGAACCCACCCGCGCTGGTTCCTGCGAGGCGGCCGAACACCGCGCCTTTCATCAAACCCGACCCGCCAGGATAGTTGTGAAAAAAAGATCCACCGGTGATCTCGCCGGCGGCGAATAGCCCACTGATCACATTGCCGCTGGTGTCCAGAACCTCGGCCTTCTCCGTAATGCCGACGCCGCCGAAGGTAAACGTTATGCCGCAAGTCACCGGAAAGGCATAAAAGGGGGGCGTATCCAATCGCTGCGCCCAGTGCGACTTCATAGGGGTGATGCCTTGGGTGCACTTGCCGTCATGTTTCGATGGGTCGAAGGGCGCGTCGTTCACGGCATCGTTGAACGCGCTAACCGTCTTGACAACGTTTTCCCAATCCAGTCCCGGCAGTTTTTTCGCCAGCGCCTCGATGGTGTCGGCGAAGACGTGAAAACCGCGGTTGTACTCCGAACGGAGCAGCGGGCGAGTTTTGCTGTCGAAGATCTGGTAGGCGGTGCGCCAGGGCAACCGCAACACTTCCCTGCCGCACTTCGCATAGGTGTAGCTAAAAAAGTCTTCGCCCTCATCGGCGAATCTCTTGCCATTGATGTCGACCATGATGCCGTAAGGATACGAGTAGCGGTGCTCATAGGCGCACTCAACGTCGGGAGCTTTCGCGTCGACCAGTACCGCGTGGCAGCCGCTCCAGTGACCGATCGGCTGCGCGCCGAGCCCCAACGCGAAGCTGAGCACCTCACCGGAGTTGTAGCGCGAGCCTCGGACTTTCACTAAATCCCATCCCGTGCCCAGATAGCGCGCGCGCATTTCCGGATTGGCTTCGAACCCGCCAGCGGCCAGCACCACAGCGCGGCTCTTAAAATCGACCGATCCGTCTCTTGTTTGGACTCGGACACCGGCGACCTTGCCCTTTTTATCAACGATCAAACCCGTAGCCTTCGCTTCATAGATGATTTCGATGCCTTTGTTTTCCGCAGTCGGAAATAGCATCTCCACAAGACCGAGGCCGCCGTCGTTCACCGAAATCACCCGGCCGGATGGAAATTTAATTTTCTCGCCCATCTTCACCGCGTGAGTGCTGGTGGAAAGGATCCATTTAACGTTCAAATCCGTCAGCCAGCGAACCGTCGCATAAGATTGATCGACGAGAATATTGGTGAGTTTCTTGTCGGCCGCGTACTCGGTCACTTGCATGACGTCTTCAAAAAACACCGCGGTAGAATACGTGCCAACCTCCATCTTCGCTGCTTCTTCATCGGTCAGGCCGGGCAGCATCGGACGCATGTCGTCGAGACTGCTGTAAGTGAAGCGAAAGCCACCGCCGGAAAACCGCGTATTACCTCCACGAACTGACTTGGGACATTTATCCAAGAGCAGCACACTCGTCTCCGCCTGCCGCGCCGCTAGCGCCGCGGATAAGCCGGCGTTGCCAGCGCCGATGACGATCACGTCATGAATCTTTCCTGCCATAATGCTCGAATCCTCCTCGTTGTTCGTCAGTTTCAATCAATCATGGAATTGCCAGCAGCGAAAAAAGTTTCCCGATATTATCGGCCTCTTCCAGCCGCCAAGCCCAATCGAGAAACGCTCGACAGCGGGCCATTCCGATCAACGGCTCCGCCAATCGGATAAACTTTTCCTCTACCTCGGTATCCGTAAACGGGTTTTCCGGATGTCCTTTAGGATATGAGACATGGATCTCATGCCGTACACCGGCGACCGTTTCCGCGACCAGGCGACAATTCCATCTTGCGGGGTATTGTTTCGTGAATGCCGGATCTTCGCGCAACGTAACTTTCGCCATCAGTTCTATCGCATCTTGGTCTAAGAACCGCTCGGAGTCGAAGGTATGGGATGTTATGTCGCCGTCGAGCAGCGCTACCGCGACGCAAAACGGCACACTGTGATCGGCGGTCTCGCGCGATTTTGGCGCCCACTTTTCCGCATCGGTCGCGCCGCGGCCGAGCAAACGCTTGTAAGATTCCACGACCAGCGATTTGATTTCCGCAGGTTGGACTTTCTCGCGCAGCTTCATGGCCGCGTCGACGGATGCCTGTGCGCTGTAAAAAACCGGCCATTTTTTGAGATAGACGATTCCCGCCCGCAATGGCGAAGCGCCCAGCCGAGAAAGATCCAAGGGTCCGCTGATTTGCTGCACGAAGCCGCTTTTCCCCTCAAAAGACAGATAGGGGCCGCTGACGCCTGCTTGGGCGAGTAGACAGGCGAAAATACCGTTACGGCAGGCATTGGCCGATGCCATGCCTTTCCATATCGACAGCTCGCCTAAGCGCGTTTGTCCCAAGGCGACATTCGCTGTGACCGCTAAACTCAAAGAATCTCGCAAGGCGCTCTGGGAGAGCTTGAACGCCTTGGCGGCTCCGAGGGCGGCGGCAAGGGATGAATAGGTCACATAATCCCATCCCCGCTCTCGTATGCCGACAGTATCGACGAGGGTGCAAAGGACTTCATAGGCGACAGCGACGGAGGTGATGAACCAGGTCCCGTCCGCATGCGCTGCGTCTGCTGCTGCCAAGACAGCGCCGATCAAATCGCTCGGATGGGGACCGTCCTTGCCGAAGTAGTCGTCGTTCAAATCAAGGCAGCGGATCATCGTCGTGTTGGCAAAAGCGGCCATTTCAGGCGAACTCTTCCCGGCGCTACCGATCACACCGGCTTCAACGGTGCTACGGATCTGTGCAGCAAGGTGGCGCGCGATTTTTGCCGGACCCTCGTTATAACCCGCCAAGGCACAGCCGATCGTGTCGATGAAGCGCAGTTTGATCGCGTGCAGAACTCGCGGCTCGATCCCAGAGAACTGTTGTGACTGCGTAAAAGTGACTAAGCGATCTTCGAGCAGATCCAGTGAGTTCATGACAAGATCTTTTTTGTTGCGCTTTGAATGAACTACCCCGCAGCAAGCTGCGGGGTATCAAATACTCGGCCGAAGAGGGTTCGCAACATTGCTGGGAATGAACCCGTAGAGAATTCAAGCCGCTGCGGGCATGCTTAAAAGCTCCACCAGCGGCGCAACGTCATCTTGCGTTTCAATGACCGCAACTCGCTTGACGATCTCATCGAGTCGTTCTCGCGGCAGCGCGTTGGCGCCGAGTCTAAAAAATTTCTCCCGCATCTCATCCGCCGACAAAGGATTATTATAGTTTCCCTTCGGCGCCGCCAAGGAACCGGAAACCTCTTGCTTATCTGTCAAATGAATTGTCATTTGGCAGGCAAACCGGCGCTGGCCGACCGCTGTCGGATCTGCGAACAACTCGATTTTTTTCCCGACCTCTAACATCGCGGCATCGCTCCACATCGCGGAGTCCAGGTAATGCCGCAAGTCGTTGTTGCCTTGCAGCAATCGCAGCGCGAGGGAAAAGCGTAGACTGAATTGCGCTTCGATAACTTCCTTTGGTTGATAGATCGTGCCACCGTGCCGCAAGACGCCCTCATTCACCCCGACTTCAATCTTGGCGACCTGCCTGGGTTCGATATTGTTTGCCCTGATTAAATTATCGAGCAGCTCAATGGGCGAGTGCTGGCTGGCATTGACCGGGAAACGCTTCATGGCCGCATGATACAGGGCTAAGCTACCGCTCCCAGGTTGGAGATCTTTGACGATGGGCTCGACGTTGCAGCCACCCGACATGACCTTAAGAATGCCGCGTTCGCCCTCGAAAATCGTCGGGGGCCCGGTAAGACCCATCTGTGCTAACAGAGCTGAACGGAGCCCACCGCAGCATGCCATGCCATTATGGAGCCGCTTCACTTCGCCGCCGGTCTGATCATACTCCATCGTGCCGCCGGCATGACTGCCGGCAATGGCCAGCGCGTGAGTCATCTGTACTGGGTTGAGGCGAAGAATCTTGCCGGCTGCAGCCGCTGCGATAAATACGCCGACGGTGCTCTGCGCGTGATAGCCACGCCGCATTAACTCCGGCAGGCGGGCGCGGCCAATCCGCCAGCCGACTTCGTAGCCGGCGACCATGGCAGCAATCAGCTCTTTGCCAGTGACGCGCTGCTTTTGCGCCAACGCGAGAATGATCGGCACCGATGCGGCACCCGGATGGCCGCCCCCTTGATCGTAATAGTCATCGAGCTCGCACCCTTGAGCGAAGGTCCCGTTCACAAGGACGGCATCATCGAGCGGTACGCGATCGCCGTACTTGATGATTCGAGCCGGGCCGCCGCTTTTGGTGTCTTTGACAAACCGATATACGGGCTGATTCCACTCCATGCTGGCGCCGATCAATTGGCAGCCCAGTTGGTCTAATAGCAGATCTCGGCAGCGCGCAACGGTATCGACCGGGATGTGCCGAAAATCCAGACCGCAGATAAAATCAGCAAGTTTTTGCGCTGCGGTTTGGCCTGAATTCATAGGACTAATCATGATCTCAGTTAGTGGTTCCCTTACCGCATTTCCTTGTGAATCTGCCGCACCAAGGAGTAATCCACGATATCCCTCACATTGATGTCTTTCTTCACTCCGGTCTCTTGCTTGGTCTGTTCCAGCAGATCTTTCAATACCGAATCGCTCACCGTGCCGTCGTCGCTCAGGGTTTGCAGCACGATGCGGTGGGTCTCCTCGGCCGTCGCCGGGTCGAGAGCGAATCTTCGCCCGATAAAGTCCACGACCTCTTTCTTGTCTTCCTTGACCGCCTTCAGCGAGCGCAAGAAGCCGCGCAACATCTTTTTTATTTGCTCCGAGTTTTTCTCGATGCGCTCTCTTGACGTCGCCAGGCCGGTCAGGGGCTGCGACAACAGTTTGCCGGCAAATATCAGTTCTTTGTAACCCTTTTGTTTGAGCCGAAAATTCCACGGCA
>JACPFE010000746.1 GCA_016183145.1 Deltaproteobacteria bacterium
GTCTCCGCGGTGAGTCCTCAATTTCATCGCAGCTTGCGAACAATTTCGACTATAGCAGTGCAGAGTTCGGAGAATTTCTTAATCAAGAACTCTTTACTCCGCGCCCTCCGTGGTTCGACAGGCTCACCACGTCCCGAGCCTGTCGAGGGACGCGCCTCCGCGGTGCAATTTCCGAGTCCTTGGACTGAAATAGCGTTCACCATGTTTGCCACACGAAAGCCTGAAGATCCTATTCCGCCAATGTCGTGGTTCGTAACATGGCGGTTGCGGTCAGTCAATTGAGAAGGGCGCGCCGCGGCCCGTTAGGATGCCCAAGCGGCGGAGGTTAAGGACAAAATTGTTCCGATGGGGTTATTCTTTGGCCAATTTATGCAGCGGATTGGCCGGATAAGGGGCGCCAAGATCGCTTAAAAGTGAAAAGCGATGTTAAAATAGGGGGCATGGAATTTGCTCACTACCGGGTTTGGGCGAGGACAAGAATATGAACAGGACAAATAGGTTAGGATTTATGTTGGCTTCCCTGGTTCTGTGGGTCGCTCCAGCGGCATATCCGCAAGAGTTGGACGATGCCCCCTCCCATGAAGCAGTGGAGTACCGGGACGGCGAGATTTCCGTCGCCTTTGAGCAAACCCCTGTGGTCGTCGCACTTAACGTTATTGAGGCCAGTACCGGATTTCAGATCATCGTCCCCGCCGCGGTCGAGGACAAGTTGGTAAACCTTCGACTCTACCGACTACCACTGGAACCGGCGTTTCGTTCGTTGATCTCTTCTATCGGTTTCAGCAACTTCGCAATGATGTACGACGCCGATGGGCGTCCGCACCGTGCCGTGGTTGTTGGAGCCGCACCGGAACTTTCCACAAGCGCCGAGGCCAAGTCGGAAGACGCTGCTCAAGAGAGGGCTTCCGCCGGCCAACCGCTAACGACGGAAGAGCGCGAGAAACTTCAGCACGAACTGGAGCGCTGGACCGAGCTGAAGCAGGAAGAGCGCGGTCGCATCGAGGACCGGCTCAATGCAGGAGTACGGCCGGCAAGTCCTGGGCGCAAAAAAGTAATCGCCCACCAAAGGCGCGTAGCCGTGCGCCCGCCCCACAAGTTTGTTAATGACAACGGCATCAAAGGGTTTCCTTCCGCATAAACCTAGCCAAACATATTTGAAATCCAGGTATGAATAAGAGATCGGAAAAAATCATATCTCCCGCAAAGGCGCAAAGACGCCAAGTTCGAAGAATTCGAAGAATCTTCTTAACTTTGCGCCTTGGCGCCTTGGCGGGATAAATTTTCCTGGAGTCGTTCTCTTCAACATTTTCTAGGCAAGTATCTAGCCAAACATATTTGAATTTTACTGACGAGAAGCGGATCGGAAAAGATTGTTTCTCGCGCAAAGAGCGCAAAGCATGCCCTGAGCCAGATCGAAGGGGACGCCAAGGTTTCTCAAATCCCCCTCTTTCCCCCTTTGTCAAAGGGGGATGAAAGGGGGATTTCTGGATTTCTTTGCGAACTTGGCGATCCTTCGATTGGACTCAGGACAGGGCTTGGCGCGATTCAGGTTGCGAAAATTCCCGACATCACACCGGTTTGTTCTTGACTGGGAGAAAGAAAATCGACTACTTTCCCATTATCACAAGGATTCCCAGGTGGTTTACCTGAGCCTGGATTGATTGTGCGGACCCAGACCGGGGAATCGCTGGGAAATACTATCTCTTGAAGGAGGACCCAAATGGCCAAAAAGAAGGAATATAGTTGCGTTCTCGTCGAAACCGACGACGAGGGAATCACTTGGATCACGTTCAATCGGCCGGAGAAGCGCAACGCGATGAACCCGACTCTCCACGTCGAGATGGAGCAGATCCTGTTCGAGCACGAGACCGATGAAGATACCAAGGTCATCGTGATCACCGGCGCGGGCAACAGTTGGAGCGCGGGGATGGACCTCAAGCAGTATTTTCGCGAGACGGACCAGGACCCGGTGGCGCGCTTCCGAGCGGTTACGGCGCACCGGCGCTGGGCGGACATGCTCACCTGGTCGCGCAAGCCGAGCATCGCCATGGTCAACGGCTACTGTTACGGCGGCGCCTTTACCGCGCTGGCCGCCTGCGACATCGTGATCGCGGCGGAAAACGCGACCTTCGGTTTATCGGAAGTCAACTGGGGCATTCTTCCCGGCGGCAACGTGAGCAAGGTCTTCGCCGACATGGTTTCGTTCCGCAATGCTTTGTTCTACGCCATGACCGGGCGCACCATCGACGGGCGCAAGGCGGCCGAGATGGGCATCGCCACGCTGGCGGTGCCGGCGGATAAGCTGCGCGACGAGACCCTGGCGATCGCCCGCGAATTGATGGCGAAAAGCCCGACCGTTCTTGCTTTCACCAAGCAAGGGATACGCGCGGTGCGTGACATGAACATGGCCCAGGCCTTTGAGTACCTGGGAGCGAAGGGCATGGCGCTGCGTGTCGCCGACCCAGAGCAGACACGGGCGCGCGGCATGCGCGAGTTCCTCGACGAGAAAAAATTCCGGCCCGGATTCGAACCGGTGAAACGACCTGAGGGTGGAAAATGACCCATGTCGTTCCCGGCGTGGCAAAGTCGTAACCAAAGCACCAATCATTATTCACCACAGAGGCACAGAGATCGCAGAGTTCGGAGTATTTTATAATCCAAAACTCCTTACTCCGCGCCCTCCGCGCCTCCGCGGTGAAATAGTTCTTGGACGAAGGGAGGGTAGAGTTATGCGGGTCGTATATCGCCTGATGACGATCCTGGCGGGACTGGTATTTTTTGGGACGGCGCCTTCCGATCTCTTTGCTCAGGCGAAGGGACTGAAGGATCTCAATACCTCTTACCCCCTCGGCGGTTCGAGCAGCTACTTCTGGGTTGCCTACCGTTCCGGCTCCTTCGAAAAACATGGGTTGAGACTCAAACCGATTTTCATACCCGGCGGTGTAACCGCGATTCAAACTCTTTTGGCGAAAGAGCTGTTCATCCAATTGACCGCCGGTCCTTCCGCTATCCGCGCCTGGGCGCGGGGCGCTAAAGAGGTCACGTTTATTGGCGCCGTGGGCAACCGCCTGGACTATGTGATCGTTGCGATTCCTTCGGTGCGCAACGCCAACGATCTGAAAGGGAAAAGGATCGGCGTGAGCCAACTTGGCGCCAGCCCCGATTTCATCGCCCGGCTCGGGCTGCGCCGATTGGGCTTGAATCCTGAAAGGGACGTTACGATCGTGCCGATCGGATCGCCGGGGGAGAGGTGGTCGGCCCTCACTGCCGGCCATGTCCAAGCCTCGCTTTTTCAGACGCCGTTTACGCTGAGGGCGCGCAAGGCGGGCTATGTGCCCCTGCTTGATTTCGCCACCCAGGACTTTCAATACATCATCTCCGGTGTTGTGACCACGCGCTCTTATATCCGCTCGGACCGGGAAACCGTGATGAATTTCATGCGCGGGCTGGCGGACGGGATGGACTTTTATCGCGACCAAAAAAACCGCGAAAGGGCCATACGCTTTCTTAGCGAATACTATCGGACGAACGCCAGCGAAGAGCTGGAAGAAACCATCAACGTCTACAGCCGGGTCACCCCCGGGCTGCCACTGGTGACCGCCAAGTCCATCGAGAACGTCATCGCCAACGATAACGACCTCTCCGGCATGGGCCTCAAAGCGGCCGACATGCTCGATCTGTCATTCCTGGAGAGGCTCGAAGAGGAACGAAAAGGCAAAGGTCGTTAGAGAGTGGCTAACAGAGACGGCCGCTATCGGCGCCGTTGATCAGGAGATGGTGAGCGGGAAATTGACTACCGTTACGGAAACGACTTGAACCTCGACGAGGTAATCGAGCTGTACAGACTGTCAACCCTTGGGGAACGGCGGCCCATCGACGACCGCAGCATCATGTCGGACATGCTTGCGCATGCGAACTTGGTCGTGACGGCTTGGGACGGCGCTCTGCTCGTAGGCATCTCGCGTACAATCACTGATTTTAGTTTCGTTGGTTATCTTTCAGATCTCGCCGTTCGGAAGTCCCATTGGTCCGAAGGCATCGGCAAGGAGCTGATCCGGAAAACCCGGGAACGGATGGGACCACGTTCGATGCTGGTCCTGGTCGCAGCGCCCAATGCGGTGAACTACTACCCTAAGATCGGTTTCACAAAGCATGACAGTGCCTGGGTCCTGCGTGCGAACGAGCCGTTTCCGATACCCCGGTCCGCAGGTGCCTGATCGGGGACGGCATCAGTAGCACCGGCGCCCAACGAAGCCCGAGGAGCCTGAACTATCCCGCTCGCTTGGCCTGGGACTTGGCCCGGTTCTCGGCAATCGTCTGGTGCAGCTTTTCGTGGTCGAGCCAGGCGAGCCGTTCGACTACTTTGCCGCTCACCAAATGCTGCTCGACGATTTCTGCGATGTCGCTCACGTTTACGCCCGAATACCACGTCCCATCCGGGTGAACCACCATGTTGGGGCCGTGGCCACAGGTGCCGAGCGAACCGCAAGCGGTGACGTGAATTTCTTTCTGGAGCTTGCGGGCGGAAATCTCGGCGCGCAATTTTTGCAAGACCTGTTCGGATCCTCTGGCGGCGCAGCAGCCGTCATCGTCGGGCTTGCTGTTGGTGCAGACGAAGACATGTTTACGAAAAGGCAGCATAGGTTCCTCCTAATTCAATGAAATTTAGTTTTCAGGATCGGAAAAAAGACGACTCTCGCAAAGGCGCAAAGACGCCAAGTGACGGGCCGAGGTCCGTCATCCCGAGCGAACGCGAGGGATCTGAGGAAGATTTCTCCAGGAGCCTGCCCTGAGTATGGCCGAAGGGGTCGAAATGACACCGAGTGTCCCTTTGCGCCTTGGCGCGTTGGCGGGAGAAAATTTCTTGGCTTGGTTCTCTCAAACATTTTGAACAGAAGGATCTAGGAGTTAAAAATCCGCAACCAAATTAATCTGTCATTCCGGCCAAGCTAGCCATAGCTAGCGCGAGCCGGAATCCAGGACTTCGAAGGATCGCTGGATTCCCGCTTCCGCGGGAATGACGACGGGGAGGCATCGGATTAGTCCTCGAATTTCTGACTCACCACACTAACCATCCAGCAAATAAGAAAACTTTTCCCGCGCTCGGCGCGCGGACTCGGGACTCGGCATATTGACCGGCGGAAATTTATCTCTCCAGGCATAGGGCCGCGTGGCGTCGATGATCGCCCTGGAATTCGTCATTTCTCCTTTCGCCCGTTTTTCCGGCGGTATCCGCGGATCGAGCGGCGTGGACCAGGCATTGTGAATGATGTCGATGGAAGTTGCCGGGTCCGAGCGCGTGATCATCGCCCAAACCACCTCTTCCAAATTCGACACATCGATATCGTCATCGACGACCACCACGTATTTGCCGGCATAGGCGCCGACATGGCACTGCGAAGCGACGTGACCGACCTGGGTCGCATGCCCCGCGTAGCGTTGCTCGATGGCGATGCAGAGAAGCATCCGCGTGTTGCCGATTTCGCTGGCCCAGGCGCCCTTGATTCCCGAAAGACCGGCTTTCTCTAGGGCCTGGCGCAGCAGGCCGGAGCGCAGTATCGCCCGGTAGCGCGAGATTTCATCGGGCGGCCGCTGCGGCGGGCAGCCCAGCATGATCGGCTTGTTGCGATAGTAAATCGCCTTGACATCCATGCAAGGCTCGTCGCGCAGACCGCTGCCGTAGTAACCGGTCCATTCGCCGAAAGGCCCTTCGGGCTTCCTCTTTGCCGGATCGACGAATCCTTCGAGCACGATCTCGGCGTTGGCGGGTATCGGCAAGCCGGTCACCTTGCCTTTGATCACTTGATAGGGCTTGCCGCGCAGCCCGCCGGCGACATCATATTCGCACATGCGGTAGGGAATCTCGCTGCATGTCAGCAGAAAGAGCAACGGATCGCCGCCAACGACGATGGCCGCCGGCATCGGCTGTTGGCGGGCGATGTATTTGTCGCGATGTACCCGGCCGTGCTTGCCCGGCGAAATATAAAAGCCGACCGTCTTTTCATCTTGGACCATAACGCGGTAGGTGCCCAGGTTGACCCAATCTTCGTCCGGGTCCCGCGTGATGTTATAGCTCCCGGTGCCGATATAGCGCCCGCCGTCGAGCTCGTGCCATTGGGGCGAGGGAAACTGCAGCACGTTGACCTCGTCGCCCATCTTGACGTTCTCCAAGATCGGTCCGTCGTCGACAAACTCGTAAGGGATGGGTTTGGCTTCCTGGAAGGCTTTGGTGAAGGCTTCCGACATTTGGACATTGTTCAATCCGGACGGCAGCCCCAGCGTCATATTCTTGCGCCGTCCGCCGAAGAAATTCACCAGGACCCGGTGGCCGTCGGGGTAACCGGGAATCTTGTCGAAAATGACCGCGGGCGCCGGATCGCGCCGGTTGAGCAATTCGGAGGCCATGCCGATCTCCTCTTGCCACGACGCGCCCTCCACGCCGCGAATCTCGCCCACCTCGCCGGCCAGATCGATCCAGCTCCGTAAATCCTGGTAAGGAATTTCTAGCTTCATGGCTTCCTCCTGTGGAATAGATTCCGAATTCTCTGAACTTCGCGTCTTTGCGCCTTTGCGGGAGACATGGCTTTTCCGATCTCTTCTCCGTTTCCGAATTTCAAATACTTTTGGCTAGTTTGTCAAAGTTGATTGCAGGTCTATCTCCGTTCTCCAAAGCGCGCGACGGTTTCCTGATCAAGGACATAGCAGATCGTTCCAGGAAAGCAAAAGGAATCGAATGCCAGAAAGGCGCTGGCCAAATTCGGTTTGGCTGCGTCGGCGGGTAGCGGTTCAGTTAGGCCAAGATCTCTCACTTCGTTCGAGATGACAAATCGCCTATTCTGTCGTCATTCCGAGCGAAGCGAGGAATCTTTCTCGGCATGAAGTTGTGTGGCGGACTCGAACTGAACCACTACCCATCGGCGCCTCTTGTTGCAGCGCGGGCGGCGATGCTTTATAAATTACCGTTAAGATCTGTTTTCCGGAAAGGGTAAGGTAACGGAGCGTGGAATTTCAGCGCATCAAGCGGCTGCCGCCTTATGTTTTCAGTATCATCGACGGCATGAAGATGGAGGCGCGCCACCGGGGCGAGGACATCGTCGACTTCGGCATGGGCAATCCTGATTTGCCGACGCCACCCCACGTGGTCGCGAAGTTGGTCGAAGCTGCCGCCAAGCCGGCGAATCATCGTTACTCCGTGTCCCGTGGCATTTATAAGCTGCGCCTCGCCATTTGCGACTGGTACCGGCGCCGCTATAGCGTCGTCCTCGATCCCGACACCGAAGCGATCGTGACCATCGGCGCCAAGGAAGGGTTGTCGCACCTGGCCTGGGCGACCATCGATCCCGGCGACGTGGTGCTCTGTCCCAGCCCGACTTATCCGATCCACCAATACGCAGTGATTCTTGCCGGCGGCGACCTGCGCTGCATTCCGCTGACAACCAGTGAAGGCTTCTTTGGGCATCTGGAAGAAGCGATCAAGCAGACTTGGCCGAAGCCTAAAGTGCTCATAATCAGCTTTCCCCACAATCCGACCACGGAAGTTGTCGAGCTGGATTTTTTCGAGCGCATCGTCAAAGCGGCGCAGGAGCATGGGTTCATCGTGGTCCACGATCTCGCTTACGCCGATCTGACTTTCGACGGCTATCAGGCGCCGAGCTTTCTTCAGGTGCCCGGCGCCAAGGAGGTAGGCGTCGAGTTCTTCTCGCTGTCAAAGAGCTACAACATGCCCGGCTGGCGCGTCGGTTTTGCGGTCGGTAACAAGGATATCATCCACGCCCTGGCGCGCATCAAGAGCTATCTCGACTACGGAATTTTTCAGCCGATCCAGATTGCCGCGATTCAGGCTTTAAACGGGCCGCAGGACTGCGTCGAGGAGATTCGCCTGGTGTACCAGAAGCGCCGCGATTCATTGGTTGACGGTCTGGAGCGCGCGGGATGGCATATCAAAAAGCCGA
>JACPFE010000108.1:0-551 GCA_016183145.1 Deltaproteobacteria bacterium
TGGTACAAGCGGCTATATGGGAGGCACCCGTCGCTAGCTCCGGGCATCGGCGCGACGGACAGCTAGATTCCGTCACGCTCGCCTCATTGGATGACAGCACAAAGCGCCCCTTGGCCGCGCCACAATTGATGAATGGCCGGTCATGCAAAGCCTCCGATCCTAGTGGGCAGCAACGCGTAAATTCACGCAAAATTCGCACGATTCGAAGGACAAAAACCGCTCGGACTAAGCCTTATTCGCACGCAAACTGATTTACGGCACGCAATTTGTACTTTATAGATCGGGGGCAATAAGCTCGCTCAACGAACCATTCTCTACGAAAGACGCGAAAAGGATGCACAACGGGGGAAATAAATTCACGCCATGGAAATAATGGGCTTCATGTTATGGGAAGGGGTTACTTTACTGTTTGTGATTCTAGGTGGCCTCGTCGTTCTCACGGTCCGTCGCAAGACCAGTGGCCGGCCGCTCTTTACGGATCAGGATTGGCATACATACTTCGGTGATTTACCATTGCAGGTGTCAAAACCCAGATTGGTTCTTAAAATATC
>JACPFE010000108.1:567-5457 GCA_016183145.1 Deltaproteobacteria bacterium
GGATGTCAAAACCCAGACTGGCTCTTAGATTATCTTATGCGGCTTTTATCTGTTCCCTCGTCGTGATAATTACCGGCCCGGTACTCGCGCGCATGGGCCCCGGTCTTTACTCCGTGACGATTATCTTCGCCTGCCTCGGAATCGTCAAACTCACGCTGCGATAAATTCCCGTAACCTCGATCCGCTGGCGCTGGCTTCCTCTTCCTATCGCGACGCCGTTGACGGCGTCGTGCAAGGCCTCGACATCGGCCACTATTTTCAAGCCGTCGTCAGCGGGCTGGACGTGGCGCGCGTGAAACCGGCGCCGGATATCTTTCTGGCGGCGGCGCGGCAAGCCGGCGCCACACCGTCTCAGTGCCTGGTGTTGGAAGATGCGGAAAAGGGCGTACTCGCCGCCCGTGAAGCTGGAATGAGTTGCATCGCTGTGCCCACCGAACAGACGCGCCACCACGACTTTTCGCAGGCGACTCGGGTCTGCTCATCGCTCAACGAGATCACTCTAGAACTCATCGATTCGTTGAGCCATTGAGCCTAAAACATCGACTCCCCGACGCAGCAGCGTTAACTGAGCAGGCCGGCGTGACCCGTCGAATCGTTTCGCCTTAGTCGCGATCCCACCGGTCGTGATCGCGATGCCAGCGAGGATGATCGCGATACGAGTAGTACCGATAAGGATAGTACGGGGAGTACGGGCGCACATAATCGTAGCGTCGGTGAGGCCCGTAAGAGTAGGGTCGCTCCGCAACCACGCAGCCGATACCGGTGAACATCATCAGCGCGAGCAGCGCGCCAAACAACAATTTTTTGGGATTGAGTTTTTTCACGGTTAACCCCTCCTTTCTATTTTATTAGACGAAGCGGCGCGCTTGTTCGTAACAGTGATGGCGCTTTCCTCTTGATCGGTGTGCGGAAGTACCATACGGTAGCCATATCCCCAATATCGCTGATGAAAAAGGAGCTAGAAAAGAATCATGGCCGAAACTGAATTGATCGTCGACGTGCACCACCATTTCATGCCGCCGATACTATTTGACCGCCTCGCCGCCCAGGCGGGGGGCAAACGGATCGTCACCAAGGAAATCAGTCTGACCCTCCACCCTTCGCGCAAAGACCTCGAAGCGCATCTGAAATGCATGGACGAAGCCGGCATCTCTGTTGCCATCCTCACCGACCAAGTCCAGGTGATGGGCGCGGAAGTCGCCAGGGCCCTCAATGACGGTATCGCCGAAATCGAGCGCAAGCACCCGTCCCGTTTCCGCGGCTGCATCCATCTGCCGATCCATGAGCCGGAGGCCGCCAAGCGCGAGCTTGAGCGCGGCATCGACGAGCTGGGGCTGCGCGCCGTGGCGCTGCTCGCCTGCCACCTCGAGGTGCAGATCGACAATCCGATCATGAATCCGCTTTTCGAGATCATCCAGAAACAAAACCTTCCCATCGTCATCCATCCGCAATCGAAGCCCACCGGTTCAGAGACGACTTACAACCTGGACCGCTGCGTCTTTCGGCCGATGGAAACAACTCAGGCGATCGTACGCGTGATGTGCAGCGTGCTGCCGCGTTTTCCCGAGCTGCGCTTTATCATGCCGCACCTCGGCGGCGGCACTTCCGCGCTCAAGGGCCGCATGATGGCGTTCTTCGAAACCGACGACGCCGACATTCCGCCCGACATGCGCGGCTACTTAAAAACCCAGTCGGAACAGAAAAAGTTCGGCTTGACCGAGCGCTTCGAAAAACTATTCCGGGCGCTCTACTTCGACACGGCCGGAACCGGCGCCTGGCTCCCCGCGATGGCCGCGGCATTCAACATCACCACGCCGGACCGCGTCATGTTCGGCAGCGATTACCCGCTTGAGTGCAAAACCGCGGCGAATCTCACGGAATCGCTAGAGATGATCCGGCAGGCTCCCTGCTCGGCGGCGGAGAAAACCGCGATGCTCGGCAAGACCGCGGCGGGATTGTTTGGACTGTAAAGTTCCCCTGACTTGCGTCTGGGGTTTTTCTCAGAATGCAAACTTCATGGATCCGAAGAGCGTCTTATCCGTCTTTCCCGCAGAAGCGGGAACCCAGTAGGGGCGGGTTATAAACCCGCCCCTACAAAAAACCTGGATTCCGGCCCACGCAGACGATACCGTCAAATGTGTGGTTCAGGAGCGATTGAGCGCAACCAGACATTTTTGAACTAGCCGATCCGGATCTTTCTCGAAAACCAGAGTGCCCCGCGTCGGCTTCTTGCAGAAACCGATGATCTCCCTGATGTGATCGGCCACGCCGCCGCTGCCTTGGAGCACGCCGATAATCTTGCCTTCGTCGTAAGCGATAGTGAACTCGTTGAGCGTGCCGGTGGCGCCGCCGAAGATGATGACGATGTCGGCGGAGCGGATGTTGACAACGTTGCGCCCTTTGTAGCCGAAACCGGTGTAGATGATGACGTCGGCGCCCTCTTCCGGCAAACCGTAACGACCGAGATGATCGGCGCGGTTTTCCGCGGGAGAAATCCCCAGCGCAAAACCGCCATGTTTGCGGAATGCCCGCGCGACTAGGTCGGGCAGACCCGTGGTAGCTCCCGTGATTAAGATGCAATCATGGCGAGCCAGGGCGGCGCCCAGATCGCAGGCCAGATCCTTTAGTCGCTTTTCTTCCCGATCTGAGAGGGCATCGTTGTTGGACGCGCCCATCACGCCGACGACAGGTTTGCGCATGAGTTATGTCCAAGGAAACTAGTCAAATGATCTTGTCACGGCGAAGATCGGCAATCTGTCCCGCATCGTAACCGATCTCTCTTAGGATCGTGTCGTTGTCTTCCCCAAGCGCGGGAATTCTATCGTAGCGCGCTTCGCTCGCCGACATCTTGAGCGCATTGGCGATCACGGGCACTTTTCCGACCGGCGACTCGGCTTCGCGAATGAGCCTGCGCGCGGCGACTTGCGGATGCGCCAGCACCTGGGCGATGCCGCGCACCACGCCATGCGGCAGTTCGGCTTTCTTAAGCTGCTCCAACCAATGCTTGTGATCCCTTTCGAGAAAAATATTCTCGATGGTTTCCTCCAATACCGCGCGGTTTTTCCGCCGCCCTTCCACCGTGGCGAAACGCGGGTCTTCGAGTAGCGCCGGCTTCTCGATGACCTTGCGGCAAAAAACTTCCCAGTCCGAGGCGCTGGCGACGGCGAGATTCACGTACTCGCCGTCGCCTCCCAGGTACGGGCCGTAAGGCGTGACGTAATGGTGGCGCATACCGACGCGCGCCGGCTCTTCGCCGGCGTGCCAGTAGTGATGCGGGAAGTAGCCGAGCCACGAGACGATGGAATCAAGCATCGAGACGTCGATGAACTGCCCTTGATCGGTTTTCTCTCTCTGGTAAAGCGCCATGAGAATACCGATAGCCGCGTACATGCCCGACGCGATGTCGGCGATGGCGATGCCCGCTCGCGCCGGCTTGTCGGGATAACCCGTCGTCGCAATGATCCCGCCTTCGCCTTGAATCAACAGATCGTAAGCTTTGACGTCACGGTACGGCCCGTCCTGCCCGTAGCCTGAGAGCGAGCAGTAAATCAGGCGCTGATTGAGTCCACTCAGCGTGTCGTATCCGACCCCCAATCGCCCGGCCACTCCGGGCGCGTAGTTTTCGAAGAAGATGTCCGACTTCTTCGCTAATTCGTGGAGAATCTCTTTGCCCTTTTCCTTCTTCACGTCCACGGTCAAGCTGCGTTTGTTACGGTTGAGCCAGACGTAACCGGATGACAGTCCCCTTACGACCGAATCCCACGAACGAATGACGTCGCCGACTCCCGGTCGTTCGACCTTGATCACCTCCGCGCCCATGTCCGCGAGCAAACAAGTCGCGAAGGGCCCGGAAAGCACCTGCTCGAAGGCGAGGATCTTGACGCCATCCAAGGCGCGCGTCCCTTGTTGGTTAGTTACCACTCTCACCTCACATAACGATTTGAACGTTTTGAACTGCTTGAACGGCTTGAACGAACAATTGGTTCCAACAGTTCCAACCGTTCCATTCGTTCAAACCGTCACTTGCGATCTTCTTTTACCTGCGGGAATAAATCGGTTTTCGGCGCGTGGGCCTTCTTCCAGACCATGACGCTGCGGGAGTAGTCGATGACGACTTTGCCTTCTTGCTGAATGCCGCGCGTACGCACCTTGATAATTCCCCACTGTGGCTTGGATTTGGATTCCCGTTTTTCCAAAACCTCAGATTCGGAATAAAGCGTGTCACCGGCGAAGAGCGGATTGGGCAGCTTGATCTCGTCCCAGCCGAGAGCGAAGCCGTTTTCGCTCACGTCCGCCACGCCCATGCCCGCGACGATGGCCAGCGTGAGCGCGCTGTTGATCAGACATTTGCCGAACTCCGTGCGCTTGCCGTACTCGTTGTTAAAATGGATTTGATTCGTATTGTTGGTGAGCAAGGTGAACCAGATGTTATCTGCTTCCGTGACCGTCCGCCCCAGGCGGCAGCGATAAATGTCGCCGACTTCGAAGTCTTCAAAGAAACGGCCTTCCCAACCGGGCTTCACGGCCATAGAACCTCCCTATTTTTCTCAGCACCGACTTTCCCATAACTCATTGCCAAGCTCTCCTCCGCGCGATTCCCCCTCACCCTTCCCTCTCCCCCGCAACGGGGGAGAGGACAAAGGTGAGGGGGCGGCTTCATAACGGCAGGCATTGTAGGGAACAGCAACTGCCGATTCTACGTTGGTCGCGCTACCTGCCTGGAATAACCTCGCTGGATCGGGGTATACTACGCCGTAATTATCGGAGGAGACGATGGATTTCAACCTGACGCAGGAGCAACTGCAGATCCGCGAAGAGATCCGCAAGGTCTGCAAAGAATTCCCCGACGCCTACTGGCGCGAGATTGACGGCAAAAAAGAATATCCGGAA
>JACPFE010000108.1:5530-15099 GCA_016183145.1 Deltaproteobacteria bacterium
CGGAAGCTTTCGTGCGAAAGCTCTCCGAGCTGGGCTGGTTGGCGGCGTTGATCCCCGAAGAGTTCGGCGGCACCGGCCTCGGCATCACCGAGGCGAGCATCATCTTGGAAGAGATCAACCACTCCGGCGGCGTCGCCACCGCCTGCCACGCGCAGATGTATACGATGGGCACGCTCCTACGCCCCGGCAATGATGAGCAGAAGAAACGCTACCTGCCGAAGATCGCCACCGGCGAGCTGCGCTTGCAAGCCTTCGGCGTAACCGAGCCCGACGCCGGCTCCGAGAGCACCCGCATCCAAACCGCAGCGATCCGAAAAGGCGACAGGTACATCGTCAACGGCCAGAAAATTTTCATCTCCCGCGTTTTGCAATCCGATCTCATGCTGCTGCTCGCGCGCACGACGCCTTATGACCAACTCAAGGACAAGACCCGCGGCCTGTCGGTATTCATCGTCGATTTGAAGGCCAATAAAAGCAAAATCGACGTCAAGCCTCTCAACTTGATGATCAATCACCACACCAACGCGCTCTTTTTTGACAACGTCGAGGTGCCGGTGGAAAATCTCATCGGCGAGGAAGGCATGGGCTTTCGCTACATCATCGACGGCTGGAATGCCGAGCGCATTCTCGTCGCCGCCGAAGCGATCGGCGACGGCCGTTGGTTCGTCGAGCGCGCGGCGAAATACGCGTCGGAGCGGGTCGTGTTTGGCCGCGCCATCGGCTCGAACCAGGGCATTCAATTCCCCATCGCCCAGGCCTACGCCCAGATCGAAGCCGCCGATCTTGTCCGCTATCAGGCCGCCACCAAATTCGACCGCAAAGAAAAATGCGGCGCCGAAGCGAACATGGCGAAGTTTCTGGCATCGGAAGCGGCCTGGGCCGCCGCCAACGCATGCCTGACGACGCATGGCGGCTACGGCTTCGCGGTGGAGTATGATGTCGAGCGAAAATTCAGAGAGACGCGGCTGCTGACCGTCGCGCCGGTGAGCAACAACCTGGTGTTGGCGTATCTCGGGCAGCATGTGCTCGGGATGCCGAAGTCGTACTGAAGACTCCGGCAGGCCATAGCGAAATGCGCTTCAAGGTTCCAGGTTCAAAGGAAGCTATGACGCTCGGGAAAGATACTCGCGCTACAACGGCAGAGTGGTCACGGCATGAAAGAGATCTGCAAACAATCTTTCCTGTCTGTCATCTGACACCAAGCCATCACCAAGCCCTTTACAGAGCTTTCTATCCATCAAGAACGTTCCTATCACGCCAGGAATTCCAACAGGTCGGCGCCTATCGAAACATTCGTACGTCAAATTCAAACGGCTGCGGCTTCCGAAACCTGATTTTCGAAAAGTCACCGTGGGCAGGGTTTAACAGCACATTCCATTCACCGCGAATGGCGGCGGAAGGCACGAGCAAGGCCGCGGTCTGTCCGGCACGAATCCAGTCGTCTCCGAAGCGGCGCAGAGATTCGTCTCTCGTTTCGTGCCAATTCGCCGGAAGAGTCTTCAGGTCAACTCTCGAAATCTCAAGCCCATCCGGGATATTACCTTCAATCGAGATTAGATCTTTCGGCCGCAGATTCGGCTCCAGATTTACAAAGGTCTCAACTGCGGCGAGCGCCAACGAAGTTGAGGCGTACACCATTGGCACGCCCCGGCTGTTCCAGCGACCGCCGTAGAGCCGCGCGCCCTCGCCCTTTGCGGCATCGGCAGCATATCTACGACGGCAAATTCGCCAGAAGCGCATTAGCTGTACACGCCATAAGCAATGCGGCCCAGGATGTCCTCAACGCTGCGAGCGCCCAAATCGGTGTCGAGCTGATCCAGCGGCGTTTTCCCGCCGAGCGCACGGTTCGGTGTGTGGAGCCACGCGACCGCTTTTTTCTCGTCGCCGATCATCTCGACGGCATGGGCGTAAACGCGCGCCAAGCGAACCGTGCGATCCGACTCGGCGGCAGTCAAGCGCGACCTGTGGCTCAGACGGCGAGTCAGCGTCCGCTGTGGAATGCCGAGCTTTTGCGAGAGAACGGTGCTACCAACGTCGAGCTTGTCAGCTAGCGCGGGAACCGAACCCGCAGGCAACCCTTTTCGGATGAGCCGTGCCAGATCATCCGGCTTTTGGATGGTCTTGCCCAGTACTTTCCGACCGCCTAACACCTCGGCAATGGCTTTAGTTTCCATCTTGGCCTCCTGGCTATTTAGAGTACGCCATTTGGCCGACAACTGCAAGGGACCTTCCAGGGATGGACAGAGGCTGGGGTCTAGCAAGATAGCCGGGCTTCGTGCCACGCTTGACACTCGGGAAAAATATACCCACCGCAGGGCCACAGTGTTCCTGGCACGAACAGGATCTCCAAACAATCTTGCCTGTCTGTCAAGCCTGACTCCAAGCGTCACAAGCGCTTTGACACCAAGCGCTTATGCCAGCATGTGCTCGGGATGCCGAAGTCGTACTGATAAGTCTTGAGTCCAGTGTTGACGCCGGACGCCAGACGCTAGACTCTAGACTGTTCGTGGTGCATCCGCCGCACCCGCCAGATCACCAAAAAGAACAACACCGTCGAGCCGAGAGAGCCGATGACAAAGACGCCGCCGATTCCCGTCGCGTGCGCGATCAACCCGCCGACCGAGGGTCCCAAAATATTTCCCAGATCGCCCGACGCATTGTAGACTCCCGACGCCAAACCGCGCTGCACCTTGCTCTCAGGCACGTCTTGCACCAATCCCACTGCGTTAGCGACGATGACGATCGCTCGCATAAGACTCGACGCTACGTAAACGACCAGAATCGCCCCGAATCCGGTGAACAGCGGAACGAGCATCAAAATCGCGGCCTGAAGCGGCAAGCCGAAGTAGGACAAACTCTTGTGACCCAACTTGTTGACAACATGCCCGCTGATCGGCCGGGTCACTGCGTTGCATCCCGCATAGGCGGCGCGGATCACGCCGATCTGAGTCAGACTCATGCCGACGGCCAAGCAGTAAAGGGAAATGAACACATTGCTCATCTGGTGCAGCAAGTTGAGAAACAACGCAACGACGACAACGATGGCGAGTTCGGGCTCCAGAAGCGCTCTAAGTGACTGCTGCAAAGTCAAACCCGCGCCGGCTTTCGCTTTCGACGCGCCTTCGGCTGGCGCACTCGATCCGTGCAGCAACCAGAGCAACCCCACCGAAACCAGAGAGAGCAACGCCGCCGACTGAAAGGTCAAAGCGTATCCCCAGTGGTCGGCGATCAGGCCGCCGAAAAAATTTCCCGTCGAGTAACCCAGCGCCAAGCTGCCGACGTAATAGCCCATAGCGTGGTTGCGGTTCTCCTCCGGCGCCAGCGAGTCGACGTAAAACGCCATATAGAGCGTGGTCACCGCGCCATAGGCAAAGCCGTTCAGCGCATGAACGACGGCGAACATCATGGCGTCGCCGGCGAAGCCGTAGAGAAAATTCGTCAGTCCCATCGCCAGCACCGCGAGCGAAATCAGCATCCGCGCGCGGCTTCGGTTATAGGCCATGCCCACCGGCAGGCGCGAGACGAGAGCGAAGACCGGTCCCAACGAAATCAGCGAGCCGATGGCGGCGACGGGCAAGCGCAGCTCATCAAGATAGGGCGGGATGATCGTCGAAGCGGAGTTGCCTTGAATCGTAACTGCGACGATGGGCAAGAGGAGCTTGATCGTGCTGCGTTGCATATTTTTTTATTTATTCTCCAAAAGCTCTGCCAGTGCAACTGAATCGAACAGGAGGTAGTGGTTCAGTTTCGCCAAAATTTGTAGGGGCAACCCTATGTGGTTGCCCGTTCGGAGGGCAGGCACGTAGGCCTGCCCCTACATCGATGCGGCGTTGAAATCAAACTGAACCATTACCGAACAATAACCAGGATAGACATTTTCTTTCCCTTCAGGTAAGGAAAGTTCGACAGGAGAACTTATTCATGGATCTCTTACGTTCTTGGATGTTTGTGCCGGGACACCGCCAAAGGATGATTGATAAAGCCTTCGGTCTGAATACCGACGCCATCATGCTGGACATCGAAGACGGCGTGGCACCCAACGAGAAGGATGCGGCCCGGAAAAACATCGCCGAGTCTCTCGGCCGCGAGAAAACGCTCGGCTCCCCGGCCCGCTACGTGCGCATCAACGCCATCGGCCATGCGCGCATGGACGCCGACCTGGAAGCGGTGGTTCGCCCGGGGCTCGAAGGACTGGTCTGCCCCAAAGTCGATACGCCGGAGGAAGTTCGCAAAGTGGAGGCGATTCTCAATGAGCGGGAACCGAAGATGAAAATGCGGTGCGCGAAGGCGAAGCGCGCGACTTGATCTACGCCCGCTCGGCTCTCGTCGTCGCCGCGGCTTCCTCCCATGTGCAAGCGGTCGATGGCGTTTGGGTCGACTTGAACGACAGCCAGGGACTCCTGGATTTCGCCAAACAGTCGCGCCAGCTCGGCTTCTCCGGCATGTCCTTGATTCACCCGTCGCAAATTGATCCCATCAACACCGTCTTCAGCCCAATCGCGGAGGAAATCGACTACTGTCAAAAAGTCCTGCAAGCCTTTGAAGAGGCCAACGCGCGCGGCGACGGCTCCATCGCCTTCGGCGGCCAGTTAATCGACAGACCGATCGTCGAGCGCGCGCGGCGTACGCTGGAAATGGCGAAGTCACTGGGAAAACTGAATGCATGAATCCAAGAGAGGACCAGAAAGGATCAAAGATATGAGGGGAAAGATTCTCGTGCTCTTGGCTCTATGGTTGTTGACTGCCGGCGCGTCCGCACCGGTGCGGATGACTCCGGTAAAGATCACCGATGGCGTTTATATGTTCCAGCACTCGCAAGGCTCTGGAAATTCCACGGTGGTGATCACGAACGACGGCGTGTTGGTTCTCGATTTCCACATCGACAACGCCGATCAAACTCTGGCCGGGATCCGCAAGCTCACCGACAAAAAGGTGAAATACTTGATTTCCTCCCATAGCGCCGGTGATCACGCCTCCGGCGCCTGGCATTTTCGAGAGGACAAGCCGATCTACATCGCGACGAGAAATCAAATCCATGATCTGCGCATGCAGGAGCTGGAAGAATTCAACGAGCGGAAGAATTCCAACGACCCGCGCTACGCGGGATATAAGGCCAGAGAGTTAGTCTTTCCCGACCTCGGCTTCGATGGCAACATGACGCTTTATTTCGGCGGTCTCACTTTCCAGATAACCGCTGAAGGCCGCGGCCACAGCACCGGAGATCTCACGGTCTATATTCCGCAGAAACGCGTCATGCTCATGGGCGATCTCCTGGACACCGAAATCCATCCGGGGCAAGGCGAGTCCGCCGGGGTTTTCTTCTCCAACGTCAAAGGATGGATTCAAATCCTCGATAACATCATGGCAAGGAACCTACCCGTAGACACCTACGTGCCCGGGCACGGCCCCGCCCACATCGGCAGAGGCGTCAAGGACCTGGAAGAACAGAAACGCTATTTCGTGGTCATGCGCGATGAGGTCGCCAAAATGATCGCGGCGGGCAAGAGCCTCGATCAAATCGAAAAGGAATTTAAGATTCCGCAGGAGTTCGCGCATTATACCCGGCCCGCGCGGCTCAGGCAATTTTATAAACTTTTTTACAATCAGTTGATGGAAACGGGCTACTAACCTAGCGGCCGTGGTTCGACAAGCTGCTCACCATGACCGGAACATTGACAAACCCGCTCGCACTGAGCCAGTCGAAATGCGAGTCTCAGGAGAAACGCAATGAAACTTCTAACCAGTGCATTGGTACTAACGCTCAGTTTGCTCTCAACCGCTTGGGCGCAGACCGGCAAGCCGATGGCGCTCGCGCAGCTCGCCGCCTATAACAAGCCCGACCGTGAAAAGGTCCTGTATGCGGGCGCCAAGGCGGAGGGAAAAATCACCTGGTACACCTCCCTCGCCGGAGACTCCTACAAGAAACTCGCCGCCGCCTTCGAGGCGAAATATCCTGGCGTCAGGGTGGAAACCTATCGCGGCACGCGCCAAGACCTGAGCGCGCGTATCTCTGCCGAAAACCAGGCCCAGCGTTACATTGTTGACACCATCGAAACGACGATACCGCTCCTCAAGCTTTTAAAGGATCAACAATCGCTGGTGCCCTACACATTTCCGACGCAGGCAAAGTTTCCGGACCATGTCAAAGAAAAGGGTCCCAAAGGCTTGGTCTACTGGGCCATCGACCGGGAATCGCATATCGGTCTGGCGTACAACAAGAACATGATTGCGCCCGCGCTGGCGCCGAGAAATTATGAGGGCCTCTTGCGGCCCGAGCTGAAAGACAAGATCGCCTTCGCCGGGAGCGATACCGGTGTCACCGTTACCGGGGCCCTGCTCAAGTTCAAAGGCGAGGAGTTTGTCAAAAAACTTAAGACTCTCAATCCTGCCATTCACAACGTGTCGGGGCGCGCCTTGCTCGACATGGTGATCTCGGGCGAGGTCGGGGTCTCCCCCAGCACGTTTCGCAATCACGTCGAAGTCTCGCTCAAAGTCGGCGCGCCGATCGACTGGATTCCGATGGACGTGGTGCCTTCCAACTCCGGTTCCACCGCGGTCTCGGTAAAGGCGCCGCATCCTCACGCCGCCCTGCTCATGGCAGACTTCATCCTTGGGCCCGGCGGGCAAAAAGTCCTCGAAGAGTACCAGTACGGCAGCCCACTTAAGGACTACGGCTTCAAACGTTGGTACCCGGAACAGGGTTTAAGCGCCGAACAGATCGACAAACTCGAAGAGCGCTGGCGCAACACGCTGCGCGACATGACCAGACGGTCTTCCTTCTAGAGAGTGAGCAGGGAGTTGTCAAACAGGAGGAGTCAAAAAATTAGCGCGCCGAGCACGCTAAGCTCGCGCGGAGCAAAATCCGAAATTCGAAGCACCAAATCCGAAACAAACCGAAGTCAACTAAATCTCAAACTCGGAAAATTCAAAACGCTGCCTCTGATCCGTCTTGTTTGGAACATTGAGATTTCTGAATATTTGAATTTGTTTCGAATTTCGTGCTTCGAATTTTTGTTTGTTGGCGTCCCCTTCGGCGTTGCTCAGGGCATGCTTTGCGCGAGGTGCAATCTTTTCCTGTTGTGTATGGTTAATTTCAACCAAAAATTTTAACGAGGTCATCATGCATACAGGCTCTTATATCGACGGCAAGTGGTTTCATCCGAAATCGAACCGGCTGGTGCGCAATCTCAATCCCGCCGATCCCGACGAGGTGATCGCTGAATTTCCCGCCGCCACCGCGGACGACGTCAACCATGCCATCGACACCGCTCAAGCCGCATTCAGAAGCTGGAAGAAAACCCCCGGCCCCGAGCGGGGCCGCGTCCTTTGGCGCGCCGCGGATATCGCGCGACAGCGCGCCGACGAGATCGCCCGCACGCTCACCCGCGAAGAAGGAAAAGTTCTAAAGGAAGCCAAGGGCGAAGTGATGAAAGGCATCTCGCTGCTCGAGTACTACGCCGGCGAGGGCTTTCGCATGCACGGCAAGACTCTGCCGTCGGAAGCGCGCGACACCTTCACGTACACGATCCGCCGGCCCCTCGGCGTCGTCGGCCTGATCGCGCCGTGGAACTTCCCCTGGGCGATTCCCGTGTGGAAATCGGCGCCGGCGCTCGCCGCCGGCAACTGCGTCGTATTCAAGCCCGCGGAATTGACTCCGGCAACATCGACGCTGCTGACGGAAATTTATGAACAAGCCGGTTTGCCTCCCGGAGTTTTCAACATGCTGGTTGGCTCGGGCTCCGTCGTTGGTGAAGCGATCGTCCATTCCCCGGTCCTCCGGGCGATTTCCTTTACCGGCTCCAACGAGGTCGGCGGCGCTCTCTACGCCAAAGCGGCCCAGCGCGGCGCCAAAGTGACTTGCGAGATGGGCGGAAAGAATGCCGTGATCGTCATGGCCGACGCCGACCTCGACAAAGCGGCGGTCGCCATCCACGGCGGCGCCTTCGGCTCCACGGGGCAGCGCTGCACCGCGACTTCACGAGTGATCGCCCACCCGTCGGCGAAAGACGCGCTGCTGGAACGGTTGGTAGATGCGGCCAAAAGGATCAAGATCGGCTCCGGCTTGGATGACACCGTAGACATGGGTCCGGCGGTGGATGAAAAACAGTGGACGACCGACCTCGACTACATCAAGATCGGCCAGCAGGAAGGCGCGCGCTTAATCCTCGGCGGCAAGAAACCGGAGCATCTCGGCAAGGGCTACTTCGTCGAGCCGACAATCTTCGATGGCGTGACCCCGGCCATGCGCATTTTTAGGGAGGAAATCTTCGGTCCGGTGCTTTCCGTCTCCACGGCTAGCAATCTGGAAGAAGCGCTCGCCTTTGCCAACGGCGTCGAGTACGGTCTCACGACTTCCATCTTCACGGAGAACATCGACATGATCATGAACTTCGTCGAAGAAGTGGAAACCGGTATGGTGCACGTCAACGAGCCGACCATCGGCGGCGAAGCGCAACTCCCCTTCGGCGGCAGCAAAGCGACCGGCGTCGGCGAACGCGAGATGGCTGAAGAGGGATTGAATTTCTTTACCGAGCTGAAAACCGTATTTATCAACTACTCGGGCAAAGCCGAGCGGCTGATGATCCGGTGAAAGAAGTTCAAGGTTCAACGTTCCGGGTTCAAGGTGAAGAACCCGGGAGCGTCACGTTGAACTTTGAACCCTTGAACCTTGAACGTCTTATTTCTCCAGCGGCGCCGCGCCCTGCCAGTGGCCGACGTCGATGATAATGCCTTCCGGTCCCCTAAATTTATCTTCGTAGTAAGCCGTGCCGAGATTAACCGCGCCGGCTTTCTCAGCGCCCGCGGCTTCCATCATGCGAAACTGTTCTTGATCGTTCTCCGCCGTGAAGCCGATGTGGTCGATGCCCGGCTGTTTGGTCGGGTCACCATCCGCCGTGCCCGCGCGCAGCGGCAGGACGGTAATATTGACCGATCCATCGCTCAGATCGATGGCGTTGTTCTTGCGCTTCTGGATCATTTTCATGCCCATGGCGTCAACAAAGAATTTCGCCATCGCGTCCACGTCCGTAGCCCGATAAGCAATATGTCGAATCTTAGCCATAATGTTCCTCCCGATTCTGTCCTCGACTCGGTCTGCCTTGATAACCCAAAACCGTGAACCCTTCGACAGGGCTCAGGGCAGGCTTGGAACCTTAAACTTAAGCCCCACGTTGGCGAAGCCGATTCTATGGGAGTGAACTTGAACCGTCAACAGGGTTTACCTAATATATCCACGATGAAGTTCTTCCTCTCCCTCTGGGAGAGGATTGAGGTGAGGGCTTATTCGGCAGGTCGGTTTCCCTCACCCTTCCCTCTCCCGAGGGGAGAGGGTTACAAAGTTTCGATCCCAAACAGGTTTCCGCAATCATCACACGTGAAACGCCAGAATTACGTAGACATTTCCTCTGAGTTCAAAATCGCCTACCTCGATCATGCTAAGTCCAGCGACATGGGCCTGCAATGAATGGGGATTGCTTCGCGAAACAAAGGCGACACCGACTTCGAACCGCCTGGCCAGATCTCTCTTCTGCGCCTCGTAAAGCCCGCGCAGCAGGCCGCGCCGGCGATGC
>JACPFE010000747.1 GCA_016183145.1 Deltaproteobacteria bacterium
GGTTTTAGACCCAATGAAACCTGCAGAAAAACCCATATGGATAAGAACACCCAGGCGGGGAGGCGGATCGTGAGCCGGCGCAGGAAATAAATGAGGACCGGCTCTAGAATCAGAGTTATCCGCGCTCTGGGGTTACAGATAAAAAACGCTCCCAAAACGCCGCTGATGGCTCCGCTGGCGCCAATAAGGGGCGCGGAGGAGTCCGGTTCCATCAGCAAGTGAGCCAGGCAGGCGGTGATCCCCGCCGTTACATAGAATGCCGGGAAGTTTAATCTCTCAAACTGATTTTCGACTCGCCTTCCGAAGACCAGGAGAAAAACAATATTCCCAAACAGGTGAAGCAGGTCTCCATGAAGGAACATCGATGTAACGAGCGTAGGCATGACTGAAAGGTTTCCAAAGGAAGCGGGATCGAAACCGAACGTGCGAGCAACTCTGACGGAAACAATAAAGTTCGTATGCCAGGTGACAAGGAAATGGATCAAAACGTTGGCGGTAACAATCGTATAGGTAGCCCACGGCGTCTTTATGATCCTGAGATTGGTGGCGACAGGAAGCATCGGTGTTAGTGGCCGTTGTTTCTCGCCTCAAGGAAGTAAGGAGCGACTCGATTGAGGATTCGGTGGAGGGCCTCAAGGATGAGCGTTAAATTTTCCTCTACAGGCTTCGGATTCCCTTTTCGCCATTGCTCAGTAAGGACATCATGGTCCGCAAAGTGGTGTCCATTGCCGTTTCCGTTGAGGTCCCACAGCGCCAGCCGGCTTTCAAGGCTCATAAAGCGGTGAGGGTCGTAGTCGGCCAGTTCAGCGAACAGGTCAAGGTGTTTCCAGGGCTGGAAGCGAGCCCGGGGCAGGATGCACGAGGGCTCAACGCCCAGGACCGTTGATCTTTCGATCAGAAACGGAAACGTGAACCCGAGGCCGTTCCAGGTGACATAAGTGGGTATTCCTCGCTCCTTTGTGAATAATCTCAGTCTCTGCCAGAAATTCTGAAGGAGGTCTTTCTCATCGTCGATCACTCGGGCAACGGCGACCGTGAGCTTTGGAGCCGAACCGTTCATCGCAAGTGCCCTTCCGATGCCGATGACGTGCCCGAACTCCGGCGTCAGAGCCATTTTCTTTTTAAGAAGAGCAGTTAGCGCGACGGGGTCCGTGACCTCTTTGACAAGATACTGGTCCAGGGTGGCGGACAGGAGCGGGTGAGCCTGGTCTTTTTTCCGTAGATCGCTCATCGTCCTTGCCCAGATGAGTTCCTGGATCGCTCGCGGCATGGCCTTTAAGCTCTGAAATGCTGTCGCGATGTGGATGATGTAGTACATTTTTAAAAGACTTCCGCTTTTTCTTTTCCGGGCTGATTCTTCGCAGGACCGCGACCGTTTGGTTCCCTTCGTTCCTCGATTTCCTTTCTCCAGCCCAGAATCGCCAGAGCGGCTTCTTCCATCACGCGGGCGATTTTGAAGAGATCAGGATATTCGAGCGAAATTCCGACCTTGTTTCCCTGTTTGTCTTTGCTGTTTTCGGTGATTCCCAGGAAATAGCGAATCTTCGGGGTCTTGGGTTGGTCCTTTGGCCGGTAGAAGCCGATGGTCTTGGCGCTTCCATCGCGCCCGGTCTTCGTTGGGTCCCGGTACCAGGATGGGAGACTTCCGTCAGAACCAGAAACCAGGTCTTCTCTCCCCTGAGCGAGAGCGGCCGTTGCGGCAGCGACCTCCAGGGCTCCGTCAAAATTAAAACTGGCGGTGAGCTTCTTTTCCCACTGGTACTTCTTGCCGTTCTTATCCGGCATCTTATTTTCCATGCCTGGAATTGCCGGCGCCAGGCTCACGAAGACCAGAGCCAGTTCAGGGCTTGGGCTGATTTGGAGGGCGCTCTTGCTTCTGTACAAATTAAGCGTTTGAAGAAAAAGGGTTTCCATAAATCCTCCGTTGCGTCTGGGCAGCGTTAACTTTGCTTCTGTGCTGTCTCTTGTTTTTTCTCCACCGGAATAATCTCTTTTATTCTCGCTCCCGGAATCGAACTCTTGATCTTCACGATGGTTTCGAGAGAACCATTCTCGGAAGCCTTTTGCAGGTGGATGAGTTCGTTGGGGCTGAACGCAAGTTTTCCCTGGCCGATAAGCTCCTCGTAGACATCTTTGCTTCCGCAAACGTGAACTTCGCCGGCGGGTGCGTCCAGAACGACTTCCCTGTAACGGCGGATAAAATCCTTTGCTTCTTCCTGAGTGATCATGACGTTTCTCCTCCCTGATTTTTGAAAATTGTTCTCAAGCCGTGATTATTTGGTTCCATTTTCTGGTCTTTCTTGAGCGCTCGTTGCCCTAGAATCGCCAGATGAGACTCGTTTTAGTCTTAGTTGTATTACTGATACGAACCGACTGCTGGGGGTTCTCGCCGTATGTGTACATGCGAGCCGCGGCGGCGACCGGGATTCCCGTTGAGCTCTTACTGGCGATCAGCCACGTCGAAAGCGGCTTTCACCCGCATGCGATCAACATGTCGGGGCAGTCCTTTTTTCCGTCGTCACGAAA
>JACPFE010000734.1 GCA_016183145.1 Deltaproteobacteria bacterium
CGCAGCGCTCCCTCTTCGGCGGCGGTCAATGGAAGCAGCGGACCCAGCGCGCTGGCATAGATCAGGCTGCGCGCGTTGTTCTCGAAATCGAGACAATCCATGAACAGCTCCTGAGTGCTCGAAGAGACGACCACGGTGCCGTGGGCGCGCAGCAAACAGACCCGGCGGTCGCCGAGCGTTTGGGTGACGGCGCGGCCTTGCTCGACGCTGCGAATATGCGTGGTGTCGGAGTGGACCGGCACGGCGTTGGCAAAGCGATAGGCGAAGTTGCGCACCGCGAGGAGCGGGCGATCGACGACCGAAAAGAGGGTGGAAAAGGTCGGGTGGCCGTGACAGACGGCGCGGGCGTCCGGACGCGCGCGATAGACCGAGGTGTGTAGCGCAGTTTCCGCGGGCGCCGGCAAATCGCCTTCCAGCACCTTCCCGTTCAGATCGACGACGAGTATGTCGCCGGCGCCGAGCGCCAGGCGGCTGGTGTCCCGCGGCTGGATGAGAATGCGCTCGGTGCCCGGGATGCGCGCGCTCACATGACCGCTGTAATCCATGACCTCCTGCATGACGAGCAAGCGCGTGCAGGTAGCCACTTCTTCGCGGAGTTCATCGACTGATTTATTCGACATAGGATCCTCGTTTATCTTAAAATAGTTTTCTGGAGTCAGTAAAGATGGTCGACGGCGGGGAAAGTGGCCCGTTCTCTCTCTATTCCAACTTGATTCCCATCGCCGTATCGTGGCCACCATTTCTTAACGTAGCCAGCTGCTGGTTGCGGGATTCAATGAATCGCTCAAAATCGGCTCCCTTGAGCCGTTCTATTTTGGGCAAATCGAGAGCCAGAAAGTTGATATTTTGGCCGCGCTTTAAAAATTCGAAGTGCAAATGGGGGCCCGTGGTGTGTCCGGTTTGTCCCACATAACCGATCACGTCTCCGGCATCGACTTGACTCCCTCGACGAATTCCCTCGCCGATGCGAGAAAAGTGGCCATAGCGCGACATAAAATCATTGGGGTGGCGGATTTCCACGAGATTCCCGTAGCCCTCGCGCCAGCCGGCAAACTCAACGCGCCCCCTGCCAATGGCCACAACGGGTGTTGCGGCGGGGGCCGCGTAATCGATGGCCCGATGGGGGCGGACGGTGCGAAAGATGGGATGGCGCCGCGCCCCGGTGAAGGTCGACGAGATGCGCGCGTAACTCAATGGGGCGCGCAAAAAAGCGCGCCGCAGCGAATGCCCTTGCTCGTCGTAGTAAGCGCCTCGTTGGTCGCGGGGGACAAAATAGAAAGCCGATACGGGTTTGCTGTTGGCTTCCAACTCGGCCGCCACGATGCGTCCCGGCGTGCGCCGGCCGTCGGCGTAGCGGGTCTCTTCAACGACGGCGGCGAACGTATCGCCCCGCTGAAAGTCGGAAAAAAAATCAATTTCGTATTCGAACACCCGCGCCAAATCCAAAATCTGCTGCGCCGTGAGTCCGGCTTTGATGCCGTTCTCGTACAGATTGTCGGTAATGCTCCCGCGTTTCACTCCGTTTGCCCGCACGGATGGAATCTCGTGGCGTTCGGTGGACCACCCGTCTGGTGTGGAGGTGAGCCGGAGCAGATTGTCTTCAAGAACGACCTCCATGCCCTGCACGGTTCTGTCCCGGGAATCGAGCAGGAGTTGAAATTCATCCCCTGGGCGCAATTTTCGCACGTTGACGAACGGAGCAATCCGCTCGATCAACCCGTGCGCCAACGATCGCTGCAAGCCGTGGTGTGTGAGCACGGATAGCAGCGTATCGCCGCGTTGCAACGTAACGCCCAGGCGCGACCAGGATGGGTTTGAACTTGCGGGAGGGACGATCTCCGATTCATACCTTTCGAATACGGTGCCGAGCAGCGGCCCGCATAAAAGCAAAACCGCCGCGGCGAACGTGGCGCCGGCAAAACGTCGCGTCAATTCGAGACAAGAGCGCAAAAAATTCAACGCGTTAACCCTCTGTGAATCCTCTAAACCCAAATACTAATTTTCGCATTCTACGAGTTTTTGTGCTTTGACGCAAAGAAAAATCGCGATTTTTTATTGTGTCAAAGGGATTCTGTCGCGGTACGAGAACGACAACCCATACTGTATCAATGCATCCGCGCCGCATTCGGCGTCGCGATTTAAAACCACGATCCACCATAGCGAGTTTATTGGGAGAACGTTGCGCATTGCGCGGCAGGGCTTCGCCGATGTTCATTGGACGCGTTAAGAATGTGCAATTGCGGCCGATGCGCCTGTTTTTTCCAGAGTGACCGAAAAGCCAGCCGTCCGCACGTGAATCTGGCGGTGTTTTGTCCGCTTCGCTAGCTCGTGCAGCAGGTTGACCAGGGGCTGATCGGAATTCAAATACTCCAGCGGTCTTGGGTTCGCGCGCATCGCGTCGATGTCCTCTTTACCGACAATCCAGCGCAAGAGCAGTTCCTCATCGGAGGTCCCCTCTGCGTTCAATCGGCAGCGCATCTCGTCCGGCGTCGGATCGTCGGGTTGCCACTTGGCCCACTCCTTGGCCCGCGGCCGATCCAGAATCTTGTCTTTGACGTCTGGATCCATGTCGCGCGCCCCCTCGGCCCCGGCATGCCCCAATGCAAACTTGATCGCCTGATCGGTGACCTCTTTATAACGTTCGCCGACGATCACGTTGATCGCCGCTTGGCTGCCGACGAACTGCGACAGCGGCGTCACCATGATCGGATAGCCGAACTCTTTGCGCACGCGGATGGTTTCCTCGAGCGCTTCGGGGAATTTATGTTCCAGGCCCACTTTGCCCAACTGGTGGCGCAAATTAGAGAGCATGCCGCCGGGAACTTGATGTTGATATTGCGCGTAGTCGTACTCCACCGGCGCGCCAATGGTGAAGCCCTCGCGCTTGGCGATGGCCGTGAAATGGCGCGACACGGGCTTTAAGATCTCTTCATCGATGGCGGTGGTATAGCCCAGGGCGCGGGCGTTTTTGGCGACGTTGAAGAGAGATGGGTTCGACGAATCGTCGGCTAGAGGGGGCAGGGCGGTGTTGATCGAGCGGATGCCGAGCTTCATCGCTTCGAGGCAGCAGAGCGGGCCGAGCCCGGTGGTGCAATGGGTGTGAAGTTCTACGGGAATGCCGCCCGCGTTCTTGAAGATGACCGGAACCAGGCTCTGCATCCGCTCCGGGGTAAGCAGACCGCCGGGGTCTTTGAGGCAGAGCCGGTAAGGCTTGAGCGAAGCGGCCCGGCGGGTCCGTTCGGCGAAATATTCGTCCGTGTGCTTGGGCGACACGGAGTAAATCAGATTTAGGATGACCCTCAGGCCGAGGGAGTGGGCGACGCCGGCACGGAATTTCCAGCTTTCGTAGTCGTTCCATTCATCCGAAGTGCGCGCCTCGCGAATCCCGTAAGCCGCCATCCGTTCCAAAAACACACTAAACATGGAGGGCGGATTATACTCGAAACTGTTGACCGGCCCGGAGATGACGCGCAGGGGAGTCTTGGTGATGAGCTTGGACATAAGCCGCACGCGCTCCCAAGGGTCTTCCTTCAGTTCGCGGACGGTTTTCTTGAGATGCGAGCCGGCGATGAGTTCGATGCCTTCGAACCCGGCGTTGTCCAGGTTCCTCGCGATCGGCAGCATCATGCCGGTGGTCATGTTCTCGGCCCATAGGCTCTGATGACCGTCGCGGATGGTCGTATCGACGAAGTGAATGGCTTCCACGATTCTCTCGGTGAATGTCAAACTTCATATTACAGATCCTTCGGCCATCGCAAGGCACGGGAAGACAAAAGAAATTGAATGTCAAAGTAAAGACGCGATCCCACGACCATACGTAAAGTCTCAGGTTTCTAGTTACAAGTCGGCGCAGGACCGTTTCCCGCATAGCCTGCCTGCGGGCCAGGCGGTAATTCTTTTCTGAACTGTTCAATATTAGACAGTAATCGCGGTCAAGTCAGTTTAGTATAACAATCAAAAGACCCAGATGATTGAATATCCGCAGTAGGCTAGCTGGGAAAAAGGAAGGCAACATGGCTTTTTACGCGGTTGATGTCCGAGATCGGGTGATCCAGCGGGTGACTGAGCAATACGTTGGAGTGGACAACAAACGCTTTTTTTTGATCGAAGCCACGTCTGCGAAGCTGGCATGGGCAAAAGCGGCCCGCGTATCGTGCGTGATAGGCAGCGCCGATTGTGATTCCTGCGGCCATGGTTGTTGCAGTATATGTGAAGAGTGTTCGCTTTCGCAGCAATATTCGGACTACTGGATTTGTCACAATTGCGGGGCGTTAAGTCTGCGGATTCCAAGTTTGCATTCAAGCGAGGTGTCTAATAAATTGGGGGAGAATTAAACTTGGGTTTTGGAGCGCCGTGAGAAACTGTTTAACTCACGCAGAGGAAATATGAATGTAACTAAGAGATGGAAGATTCTTCAAATTGTTGCGGCACAGCCAGGTTGGCAAGCCGTCTACGGCCAGGGATCAGAAGGGAGAGAAGTAAATATCTCCAATCGGGTGATAATTTGCTGGGCGCTTGTCGAAACCATCGGGGTGGACGACGCTCCGCGAACAGAAGTGCGAGGAGTCGTGCAGGAGTCAAATCGCCTGGTCATTGTTGGCGATTTGATCACGACGGACAAGATTGGCGAACAGGACGCGGTGGGGAACCAATATTTTCTGGGATACAATGATCCAGAGGCACACAAGGAGTCTGATTATTGGATCAATCAAGCCAATTTGCTGCGTAAGGCGACTAATGGCAAGAGAGCAGAGCAGAGAGATTGACAGGCTCGCGCCGCTTCAAAATGACCCACTAATATTCATTCCGGTCTGAAGAACAAGGAGTTCGTTCGCTCTTTAGTGTTTGGATGGGGCGGTTCGTAAGCTGAATGATCGCTCGTGAAGTCGTTTGGGCGATCATTTGCGAGGGCAGTGTTGACCGGGCGAGCATCAAATCCCTTTACAAAGAGGCAGGTCTGCCTCGGCCGGTGGAGAATGTTCTTAGAAAAACAGGACATTCCGTCGTAGTAGAGATTCGGCAGCAGCGGCATGCTTCGTGCTCTTACGCGTAATCGGTTGAAGCGATGAACTGATCCCCCCAATTGGTCACCTTGGGTATCAGGGAGCAAGTGGTGAAACCGGCAACCAAAGTTGCCAGCGTTTCGCCCAACGGCTCGCTGAGCGCGTGTCCAACGAGGGGGTGAGTCAATCTTGAGTTGTTCAGCTTCGATCCTTCGACTCGAGCCCCGGCCTTTGCCGGGGCCTCTAGCTCAGCATTCCGCCCCGCGGGCGTACTGGAAGGTGCCACCGGCTTGGCCGTGGGGCTGCACGCTTCTAAAGCTCGCCAGCCGGCTCCCGAGTTTGCTTGCGGTCATTCTTTTCCTCCACAACCCAAAGGTAGAGGCCGCCTCCGCTACCGCGCAACTCGGCGTCACCGTCAGAGTCGTGAGCAGTTGCCGCATAGCAACAAGTTCAACGGGAAACTCCATGGATGCCCAGGGAACAGCCGGGGTTGATGCGAGCGTGAATCTGAACTGCTCCAGAGGTTTCAATGCTGTGATTAGTCCTGGCCGCCAGGGAATCACCGCTGGCCAGACCTCCACCAGTGAAAATGGTTTCGTGAGTTATACGATTTCGGACGTGACAAGCGCCGGCAACGATACGAGGACACTGACAATAAACTTCTGATGTCTAATCGGCGCATCGTCTCCAGCTTTCCGCGATCAGTCTTGCCGAGGTCGCGGCGCGAAGTAACGACCAACTGTCTGCTCGATTTTGTTCCAGGAAAAGGGAAAAGGGGTCAGAGAACTTTTTTTCTGCGCGGAATCACATCGCCCGTATTCATCGCCGGCTATTTTTTCCACACCGCGTCGATGAAGCCGCTCTTTTCCAGTTCCAGAATGAAGCTTGAATCCACCACGTTGGCGGGATCGAAGGTCTTCGCGCGCGGGTCGCGCAGCTCCAAGGTCTTGAGCATGAATTCGATCCCCTTCATGTTGACGTAGGGGACCCGGTCCTGGAAGCGGGTGACGACCTCGTAGGTGGGCCGGAGCACGTCGGGGTCTCGGTTTTGCGCGAAGTCGGCGGTTACTTTTAAGACGAATTCCCGATTCTCCCGGTAGAAGCGCAGCCCTTCGACAAAAGTTTTCATCACTCGCATCACGGTGTCGCGGTGGCTTTTTACGAAGGTCTTGGTGCTGGCGAAACAACTGCCAGGGTTGTAGAGGCCGAGCTTGCTCATATCGATAAGCTCGCGGAGGCCGAGTTTCTCGGCGGCGATGTCCTGCGGCGGAATGAAAGTGGACGCGTGAACGATGCCTTTGCTGAGCGCGGCCAAACGAGTCGGAGCGCCGCCCACCGCGACCACGGCGAAATCGCGGCCGGCTTCGAGGCCGCGTTCCTTTAGCAAAAAACGTACGACGCTGTCCTCCTGCGAACCGATGGTCGTGACGCCGAGTTTTTTGCCTTTCAGGTCGGCGATCGTCTTGATCTCAGGCGTTGAAAAGAAGCGCCAATAGAGCGTGTTGATGCCGCAGGCGAGGTAAACCGTATCGGCGCCGCCGACGGCGGAGGCGACGATCGCCGCGCCGCCGAGAAAACTCAGCGGCACCTGTCCGGAGACCATTGCCGCAGTGAGAATCGGGCTGCCCTGAATGAAAACGAGATCGACGTCGAGGCCGTTCTTTTTGAACAGCCCGCCCTTGCGCATCACCTCGATGATGCCCAGCGATGCTACGGGGGCGGGGTAGCCGATAATCAGTTTCTCCAGCTTTTGCGCGGAAGCCGGCTGAGGCTGATTTGCCCAGGTACCCGCGCAAAAGAAAATCAGCATGATGATCCGACGAAGATTCATATCGCTAGTCCTCGTTGTTCACGGTTGAAGGGCGCCTCTTTTTTTCCTTGGCGCGCTTTGCCCTTCGATGTTACTCATCCTTCGATCTCCCTCAGGATGACCCTGAGCAATGTCGAAGAGGTCAGGGTGGTGAGGTTCTCGAACCACGGCTTTGCGTGAGGGACACTCTCCCTCATCCTCTCCCCCTCGATGGGGGAGAGTAAGAGTGGGGGTGAAGAGTGGTCCTTTTGCAAGCTCTTCACCCCTATCCTGGCCTTCCCCCGTCAAAGGGGGAAGGAACACTCGCAGTGCGCCAAGGCCTGAGCGAAGCCGAAGGAACGCCAACACCGCATAGAACGATTCTATATCCTTCCAGCC
>JACPFE010000735.1 GCA_016183145.1 Deltaproteobacteria bacterium
AGCGGATCCAAGACGAACACCAACAGAGAAAACAGCCAAAATTTCACGTCGTGTCTGAAGCTCCAAAACATAACTTCTCCTAGTTTTCTTTTGCCTCTTTCTTAAAACGCTCCAACTTTTGCCCTTGGCTTTCAAGGAGTAACCATACCATAACTACCAGAAATTTACTCCCATAAAATTTTGGAAGCCGTGCCAGCTTTGATAGTTTGATTATCACACGCCTGGCGAATTGCAGACCTCGACACCCCGACCCAAACCCCGAGAGTTTCCCTTTTATTGACAATTCAGCCACATCGGTCTAATTTAGGAAAACATTCTTGTTTTCATTTGAGGAGTCTGAGCATGGACACGTATAACAGCAAGCTCGCCAGCCGCATCGTCGGCGTGAGCCTGCGCCAGATCCAGTATTGGGACGAGCGCGGATTTATTCGTCCCTCGGTCAAACTCGCGGGCGGGCGGGGGACGAAACGGCTCTACTCCTTCCATGATCTAGTCTGTTTGAGGGTCGTGAAGGATCTGACCGATCGCGGTTTCAGCCTGCAAAAGATCGAGCGCGGCCTGAGGGCTCTTCGCGCTCACGGTGCGGTGAGCGCGGAGGATTCAGAGTCGCTTAAGTACTTAACCGACGGCGAACAGCTTTTCCTGATCACGAGCGACCGGGAGAAGATTCTCGGCGCCATGGAGCGTCATTTCGTTCTTTCCTTGGGTATCGGCAGCTTGGTGCGGGAACTGGCCGGCACGGTCGAACAGGTCGCCAGGGGACAGCGGGCGCAACGCTCCGGCGCTTTGCGCCGTCTCGCGGAGAAGAGGACCGGCTCTGCATAAATTCTAAGCGAAAGTGTTTGAAACTCGGAAATGATGAAGACATCGGAAAAAACATATCTCTCGCAAAGACGCTAAGTGACGGGCCGAGGTCCGTCATCCCGAGCGAATGCGAGGGATCTAAGAAAGATTTGTCCCTTCGGTCGAAATGACACGGAGCGTCACCTTTGCGCCTTGGCGCGATAAATTTTCCCGGAGTCGTTCTATTCAATATTTCCAAGATAAGTATCGCCTAATGGAACCGACTAAAATCACCCCGATGATGCAGCAGTACCTTCAGATCAAGGAAAGGTACCGCGACGCCATTCTGTTTTTTCGGCTCGGCGATTTCTACGAGATGTTTTTCGAGGACGCGCAGACGGCGGCGAAAATTTTGGACATCGCGCTCACCTCGCGCAACAAAAACGAAGATCAATCGGTGCCGCTTTGCGGCGTGCCTTATCATTCCGCCGAGCCGTATATCCAAAAACTGCTCGACGCGGGGCATAAGGTCGCAGTTTGCGAACAGGTGGAAGATCCGAAAACGGCCAAGGGCGTGGTGCAGCGGGAAGTCATCCGGGTCATCACGCCCGGAACGGTCACCGCGGCGGAGGCGCTGGATGCGCGGGGCAATAATTATCTGGCCGCGGTTGGCAGCGGACGGGGCGGTTACGGCCTGGCGGTGACGGATATCACCACGGGAGAATTTCGTTGCACCGAGATAGTCGATGAGCAAACCCTGACCGACGAGATCGCCCGAATCCATCCGAGCGAACTCCTGTTGATGGAAGGGGATAGTGGGTTGCGGCGCTGTGTGCAAAGAGAATTTCCGTCGGTTCATCTGACGCCAGTGGCGGCGAACCTGTTTTCCAACATCGCCGAGCGCCGAATCGGTACGGCGCGTGAAACCGGCGCTGAAGCCTGGGAGAACGGGCTTCGCGCGGCATCGGCGATCATCGGTTATCTTGAGGCCAACACACCTGAATCACTGAAAGTCCTGCGCGACCTGGAACCCTACGCCACCTCGGCTTATCTCGTGCTGGATGAAACGACCCGGACGAACCTCGAACTGATCGCCAACTACCAGGGCGAGCGCAAGGGCTCGTTGCTGGCCATTATAGACCGGACCGTTACGCCGATGGGCGCCCGTCGCTTGCGCCAGTGGCTGCTCTATCCTTTGCGCGACGAGCAGGCGATTCGCGAGCGGCAGGACGGGATTCAGGAACTGGTCGACAATTTCGCCTTGCGCCAGGATCTGATACTCGGGCTTGAGCCTGTGCAGGATCTTGAACGGCTTTCCGGCCGAACCGTGTCCGGCGCCGCTCAACCGAAGGATCTGGTCGCGATCAAAGAAACCCTGCGCGCGGTCGCCGAAGTGAGGGAGCATTTGCGCGCGGTTCAGACGGAGCTGCTGGTTCGCCTGCGCGGCCAGATTTCGGATCTCTCCGAGGTCAGCGCGCTGATCGAAAGGGCGATCGTCGACGATCCGCCCTTTTCCCTCAAAGAAGGCGGCACCATCCGCGCTGGCTACGACGCCGAGCTGGACGAAATTCGCGGCGCGCGCGCCCACGCCAAGGACTGGATCGCCAACTTCGAAGCGTCGGAACGGCGGCGCAGCGGAATCCCATCACTCAAAGTTCGCTACAATCGCGTGTTCGGTTACTACATCGAGGTCACGAAAGCCAATCTCAAAGCGGTGCCCCAGGATTACCTCCGCAAACAGACGCTGGCGAACGGTGAGCGTTACATCACGCCCGAGCTCAAGGAATACGAGACCAAGGTGCTCAATTCCCAGGAGCTGATGGAAAAGCTGGAGAGCGCGCTGGTCGCCCGCGTGCGCGAGCAAGTCGCCGCCTATTATCCCTCCCTCAAGGCTACCAGCGCGGGGCTCGGGGCGTTGGATGTTCTGGTGGGGCTTGCTGAAGTCGCCGAGTCGCAACGCTTCATCCGTCCCATCGTCGATGCCGGGTTTGATATCACGATCCGAGAGGGGCGCCACCCCGTCGTCGAAGCGTCGGTGGGGCGCGGCGCTTTCGTGCCCAACGATTGCGCGATGGATCCCGCCGGCGATCAGATCATCCTGCTCACCGGGCCGAATATGGCGGGGAAATCGACCTACATGCGCCAGGTGGCGCTGATCGTGTTGCTCGCCCAAATGGGTAGTTTCGTGCCCGCTACGGAAGCGCGTATCGGCGTCGTCGATCGAATTTTCACCCGCATCGGCGCCGCGGACTCGCTGGCGCGGGGTGAATCGACCTTCATGGTCGAGATGAAGGAGACCGCGAACATCCTGCGCCACGCCACCGACCGCAGTCTGATTTTGCTCGACGAGGTCGGGCGTGGCACGAGCACCTTCGACGGCATATCGATTGCCTGGGCCGTGGCGGAGTCACTGCATGACTCGGCGCGCCGGCCGCGCACGCTTTTCGCCACTCACTATCACGAGCTTACCGATTTGGCGCTAACCAAAGGACGCATCAAGAATTACAATTTTGCGGTCAAGGAATGGCAAGGAGAAATCATTTTTTTGCGCAACCTCGTGCCCGGCGCGGCGAGCCATAGTTACGGCATCCATGTCGCTCGGCTCGCCGGCCTGCCGGCCGCGGTCATCGAGAGAGCCAAGGAAATTCTCGCCAAGCTCGAAGGCGACGAGAGTGACCGTGAGAACCTGCGCAAAGAAACGGCGGCGAGGGTTGCGGCCGAACCGGTGCAAATGGCGCTCTTCGGCTCGGCGGACCGCAGGCTGCGCGAGGAGCTGAAACGAGTGGACGTCTCTCGGCTCACGCCCATGGAAGCGATCAATTTGCTCGACAAATTATCGGACGAGGCAAAAAAATAGCGAACGAAGGGGACTCTTTTATGAAAAGCAAGAGATTCCTAACTCTGCTGGCGCTTGCGACCCTCTCTGCCGGCGCGGCGCCGCGGTGGGTTCGTGGCGATGGCGATGGGCAAAGGCTTCAACTCGCTCAGATGCAAAGAAACGCAGTCGCCAAAGAGGCAAACCCGCCGGGGGCCAGCGGGAGCTCTCAGGATGCAAGCGCAGCCGAGGACGGCAAAACCATTTCAGGCGCCGCCGACAGGGCTCGTTTGACCGGCGTCCGCTTTCTCTCGTCGAAAACGTACACGCGGGTGATGATGGATCTGACCCAGGAGGCGCGCTTCGAGACCCATCGGCTCAAGGAGGACGCGACCAAAGCTCTGCCGCCGCGAATCTATATCGACATCATCGGCGCGCGCTTGGCGATGGATTCCAAAGAAGCGATACCGGTGCAGGATGGGTTGTTGCGCCAGGTGCGCGTGGGGCAGTTCAGCCCTGACGTTGTCCGCGTCGTGCTCGATATGACGAGCCTGCGCAGCCATAATACGTTCTTGTTGCCCGATCCTTATCGGCTGGTG
>JACPFE010000736.1 GCA_016183145.1 Deltaproteobacteria bacterium
ACCTATCTCCTTTTTAAGCCGGTCGATCTCTCTTTTTACAGACGTGATCAGATTTTCGGGCATAGGGTTCCTCCAAAGACGTTTCACGTTCTCCTAACACCCCAGGGTTTAGAAAACAACTCGATCCTCTATGCCCTTTAGGCATCATGTGTGATCTTTGCGTCGTCAAACAGGATACGGGGGCAGGCAGCGGGGCGGGATAACAGAAGCCTTTTACGACGGGAAAGGCATCCATGCGACCTGCTTGAGCGTACACGCAGGGAGGTAGAACTGGTGAGGCCGTTGTTACTTGTAGGGCATGGATAACGGCATCGAGCTGCGAACGGGAAAAGTTTCTGCTATAAGAAAGCGATGAAACTTCTGCGTGCGACGTTGTGGATTTACGCCGGTGCGCTGCGGCGCTCTTGGGAGTGCGCGGCAAAGAACTGGATCGTTAGCTTTGCGCCCGTGGTTTACGGATTGATCTTTTCCCTCGCGGCGACTCTCGCCCTGCCCCTGGGGATCATCGGCGGGCTCCTTCTCGGCTTGGTCAGCCAGGCCTGCCTAAGCTCCGGCTTGTATCTGGTCAAGAACATAGTCGATAGCGGCAAGGCGACTTTCAACGATTTTCTCAACGGCTTCACCGTCTACCTTTGGGAGTTGATCGGCATCGCGTTCATTCTCTGGATCCCCATGCGGCTCGCGGCGATGGTCTTGGCTTCCGTCCCCAACGGCGGGCTGATTTATTTTTTGATTCAAATCGGCTTATACGTCCTCCTTAACCCGGTGCCTGAATTTATTTATCAGACCAGGGTTTCAAACATCGAGTTGATCGGGGCGAGCTACAACTTCATCGTCGACAATTGGATCGAATGGCTGGCGCCCAATTTCATCTTGACTGTGGCAGGATATGCGCTTTTGAATCTGCTCGACGTCATGGTCATCGGCTTGCCCGGCTTTCTCCAATCGCTCATTGTCGCATTCGCGTTCGGTCTTTGCCTTACCTATTTCATGGCTTTGCGCGGTTTTCTCTTCGCCGAGCTCCACGGCACCAGCCGCCGCAGTCGGATTTATCGTTTCGACGCACGCGCTTGACTGCCCAACCGGTTCAACCAGCCTTGCTTGACCTCCTGGGGTTCTTATGGTGTCTTGAATGGACTGTGCGCTGAACGAATATGAAAATCACGGCAATCAAAGGTTTTTCGGATATATTTCCCGGTGCGGTCGAGACCTGGCAATGGGTCGAAGAGCAGGCGCGCCGGGTCTTTGCGGCGTACAATTTCGCCGAGATTCGCATTCCGATCCTGGAGAAGACCGAACTGTTCAGTCGCTCCATCGGCGAGACCACCGATATCGTCGAGAAGGAGATGTACACCTTCGAGGATCGCGACAGCCGAAGCGCTGACACGACCGATGTAACCAAGCTGACGCTCCGGCCCGAGGGCACGGCCGGGGTCGTGCGCGCCTATGTCGAGTCGGAGATGTATAAAGTGGAACCGGTGCGCAAGCTCTACTACATGGGACCGATGTTCCGCCGCGAGCGGCCGCAGAAGGGCAGGATGCGCCAGTTTCATCAGATCGGCGCCGAAGCGTTGGGGCGCGGCGATCCGTTCATCGACGCGGAAGTTCTTCTGATGCTCGGTGATTTTTTCCGCGCGGTGGGCCTGGAGACGGTGGCATTGGAACTCAATTCGCTGGGCTGCGCCGATTGCCGTCCGGGATACCGCCGCCGGTTGCTTGAGTTTCTTAAAACGCGCGAAGCGGCGCTTTGCGACAACTGCCGGCGCCGGATGGAGCGCAATCCGCTGCGAGTCTTGGATTGCAAGGAACCGGGCTGCCGGCATCAAACCAAAACGGCGCCATCGATTCTCGATGCGCTCTGCGAGCCCTGCCGCGAACATTTCGCCGTGGTCAAAAAGCTGTTGAGCGAGGCAAAGGTCGCCTACGAGCTCAACCCGCGCATGGTACGCGGCCTCGATTACTACTGCCGCACGACGTTTGAATGGACCAGTGAGCACTTGGGATCGCAAAGCGCCGTGGCCGCCGGCGGTCGCTACGACGGCCTGGTCGAAGAGTTGGGCGGGCCGCCTATTCCCGGCGTCGGCTTCGCCATGGGAGTGGAGCGCTTGACGATGTTGCTGCGGATGAAAGATAGCGGCGCGCCCCGCGGGCCGTCTGTCTACGTCGTTTGGATCGGGGAGAAGGCACGGGACTGGGCTTTCCCAGTGGTCCACCGGCTGCGCCGGGAAGGGTTGGTGGCGGAGATGGAAGGGGAAACGCGTAGCATGAAGAGCCAGATGCGGCGCGCCGACAAGCTCGGCGCCCGGGCGGTGCTGATCGTCGGCGACGACGAGCTGCAAAAAGGCCAAGCGCTCCTGCGCGACATGGCGAGCAAGCAACAGCAGGAAATCGCTTTGGCAGAAATCGTGGCGAAATTGATTTCAGGGAAGGCGAGCTGATGGCGGTGGACAGAGCGTTTAGCGACCCGCTGGGCGAGTGGAAGCGGAGTTGCTACTGCGGCGAGCCGCGGGCGAACTCAGTCGGGAATGAATTGACGCTTTTCGGCTGGGTGCATTCGCGGCGCGATCACGGCGGGGTGATCTTCGTCGATCTGAGAGATCGAACCGGCCTTTGCCAGATTGTTTTTAATCCTGAATTCGACGCGGATTCCCACGAGCGGGCGAAGCAAATCCGTTCCGAAGACGTGATCGGCGTGCGCGGCAGCTTGGCGAAGCGGACTGCGGAGACGATCAATCCGAACCTGCCGACCGGCGAAGTGGAGGTCATCGCCAAGGAGATCAAGCTGCTCAACGCCTCCCAGGTGCCGCCGTTTATCATCGACGACGAGACCGACGCCAATGAAAACACCCGGCTTAAATACCGCTACCTCGATCTGCGCCGGCCGCAGAGCCTCGGTTATCTGCTGCTGCGCCACCGCATGACGAAGTTGATCCGCGATTATCTCGACGGCTTGGGCTTCATCGACGTCGAAACTCCCCTGCTGACCAAGAGCACGCCCGAGGGCGCCCGGGAGTATCTCGTGCCGAGCCGCATTTACCCCGGTAAATTCTACGCCCTGCCCCAGTCGCCCCAGTTGTTCAAGCAGATTCTGATGGTCGGCGGGCTCGACCGTTATTTCCAGATCGTCAAATGTTTCCGCG
>JACPFE010000737.1 GCA_016183145.1 Deltaproteobacteria bacterium
AATCCATGACCGACCAACCGTTGGTCCAAAGGCTGCTCGCCGCCAAAGGCGAGGAGGTCGGTCAGGAGGTGGGTCTCGACGGAGTTCACCGGCTTTATGCTTTCGCACCCATCAGAGTCGGCGGCGATACTCGCGCCTATCTTGGCATGGGAATTCCCGTAGAGGTCGCGTTCGCCGATGCGGACCGGACGCTCAGGCGCAATCTTATCTTGCTGGGGCTCGTCAGCCTGTTGGCGCTCGGCGCAGCCTGGTTCGGAGGTGAATTTTTTGTCCTGCGCCGCATAAATGACTTGGTCAACGCAACCGGGAAGCTTGCCTCAGGCGACTTGAGCGCGCGCACCGCTATGCCCTACGAGGATAGCGAACTGGGCCAACTGGCTCGCGCCTTTGATGGTATGGCTGACAGTCTTAAAAAGCGCCAGGCTGAGATCGACCAGGCCCAAAGGGCCATTCACTACAGCGACCAGCGCATCCGCATGATGGTGGAAGCGGTACAGGATTATGCAATCATCATGCTCGATCCTGATGGATATGTTGTCTCCTGGAACAGCGGCGCAGCCCGTATCAAAGGCTATCAGGTAAAAGAGATCATTGGAACGCACTTCTCCTGCTTTTATCCACCCGAAGACATCGAGCATGGAAAGCCTGAGCACGGACTTGAGATAGCGTCGTCTGAAGGTCGATTCGAATATGATGGATGGCGGCTGCGGAAGGACGGCTCACGATTCTGGGCAAATGTTATTATCACCCCAGTGCGCGACGATAGAGGTCAACTCATCGCCTATTCGAAGGTCACGCACGACTTGACCGAGCGCAAGCGAGCGGAGGATGCGCTGCGGGCGCAAAATATGGAGCTGCAAATCCTTCATGAAACGAGCCAGACGATTTTAGCCTCTCCCAATATTCAGAACATGGCCGCGAGCATACTTGAAAAGGCCCTTGCCGTTAGTCTATGTGACGTCGGAGTGATCCGTCTCCTGGATCGGACTTCTAGGACGCTTGACCCGATTGCCAGCCACGGGTACGTGAAGCCGAAGAATCTGCTGCAGCATCGTAGACACCTGGAGGATGGGACCACGGGAAGGCTCCTGCGAATTTTCGCTCGCAAAGAGACCGTGGTGTCGGAAAGGGTCCAGGACGAACCCGGCTTGCGGGCCTTTAAGAGAGAAGGAGTACAATCGCTCATCCTGATTCCCGTGATTGCCGAGCATGATCTGCTAGGAGCCTTACAACTTGGAAGCCTCACGCCTCGAAAGTTCGACTCTCACGTGATCAATCTTCTCGAAACGCTAGGCAGCAATTTCGGAATTGCCGTTCAAAAAAACAGGCTCTTGAAAGAAACGCTCGCAAGCCAGGCTCAGTTGCGCGCTTTGTCGCGCCGGTTGGTGGAGACCCAGGAGAGCGAGCGTCACTATCTCGCCCGCGAGCTCCACGACGAGATTGGGTCTCTGCTGACAGGGCTCAAACTCACTCTCGGAGGGAGCGCCGGCTCAGGAACCGATCGGATCGACGCTAGAACGCCTGCGGCGCATGCGATTATCGACGAAGCGCTGGTCAAGACGCGTTCCCTCTCTCATCGCCTGCGGCCGCCGATGCTCGACGATCTCGGACTGCTACCCGCCCTGTCCTGGCATATAAAAGAGTTTACCGCGCGCCCCAACGTGCAGGTAAACTTCCAGCACCACGACTTGCAAGGACGCTTCCCCGAAGAGGTTGAGATCGCCGCCTACCGCATTGTCCAAGAGGCTCTGACCAATATCGCGCGCCACGCTCAGGTCCACGAGGCAACCGTAACGTTATGGACCGATCAGAGTGGGCTCGGCATAGAAATTTCTGATCAGGGCGCGGGGTTTGAGCAGACCGCAACCCTGGCGAATGCGTCCGGCGTAGGTCTCGCCAGCATGCGCGAGCGGGTCGCTTCATTGGGCGGCAGCCTAACAATAACATCAGCGCCCGGCACCGGCACGAGTGTCACGGTGGAACTCCCGCTGGCTACGGGCGAGAAAACAGTACGCTGCGAGCAGTAAGCAGGAAAAGGACAGAACGCAGCAGGATGCGTGGATAAAAGAATTTAACAGTTTCCCAAAGGCTTACTGCCGACTGGCTGAACAGTAATGGCTGAGAGATCAAAACCGATAACCATTCTCTTAGCCGACGATCACCCGGTGGTGCGCCAGGGCCTGCGGGCGCTACTCGAAGCGCAATCGGATCTTCAGGTCATCGGCGAGACCGGAGACGGCCTGGAGGGGCTTCATTTGGTAAACCAGCTCAAACCCGACATCCTGGTGGCCGATATAAGCATGCCCGGCCTCAATGGTTTAGACGTGACAAAGCAGGTAACCCAGTTTTCATCTCATACTCGGGTGATTATCCTTTCCATGCACAGCACTGAAGCCTTTGTCGCGGAAGCGCTGAAAAATGGCGCCGCCGCCTACGTTCTCAAGGATTCCACGCCAACCGACCTGGTCCGGGCGGTGTACGAGGTGGCCGCGGGCAAGCGCTTCTTGAGTCCCAAAGTCGCCCAGCCGGCCATAGATCTTTACGTCGAGACGAGCAGACAAAGGCCTGGGGCGCTCCATGCCAACCTCACCGACCGCGAGCGCGAGGTCTTCCAGCTTGTGGTCGAGGGGCACAACAATGCGCAAATCGCCACCCGTTTGTTCATCAGCCCGCGTACCGTCGAGATACACCGGCGCACGATGATGCAAAAGCTCGGAGTGAAAACCCAACTGGAGCTGCTTGCCTATGCCGTCAAACGCGGGCTCATTTCCGTCGATGAACCGCTCGACGATCAGCCAAAGAAAAACAGCCAAAGCTAAAGACGCGCTAAATAAATCAGGGTCACTACTCCCCCGTCTCATCGCTCGAACGACCGTCGAATCCTGAGAGTGTGTGAAAAAATAGCCGATCGCCCTTCGACG
>JACPFE010000733.1 GCA_016183145.1 Deltaproteobacteria bacterium
CTAAAAGAGAAAGATTGGCTGGATTAGCTCGCAGGGGAAATTAAAACTCTTTTGGTAAGCCCGCCTGTTTAAGAATGCCATTGGCGGTGTGGCGGGAGAGAATCTTGTTGTGGAGCCCCACGGGCAAGCCCGTGGCACCTTCCACTACGCCCTTGGGGCGAAATCCTGAGCGAGAGCCCCCGGCCAGGGCCGGGGCTCGAGTCGAAGGGTCGACCGGGAAATAACGGTTCGTTTTGGGACTGTACCAAATCTCGTGATCGCCTTTGCCCTGGCGGTGAAAGTAACACCCGCTGGCCCGCAGAATCCGCTTCACCTCGGGCGAGTAGTCAGCCATTCAGTCGCGGAGCGAGCTAAGTTCGCGGTGGGCAATTAGATTTATGGGAACGTCGCGGAGGGCATCGCCCGCCGAAGAAGCGTTAGCTTCCAGCAGCTCGGGGATCATGACGGAAAGTTTTTCCGCCAGAGCCTCAACGGTCTCGGCTTCGGTGATGAGCCCGGGGACATCGTCGCTGGTCGCGACCCAGACTTTGGCCTCGGGGTCCCATTCAGCGTTTACGGTGATTTGCTTTGTTGGCATTTAAAGAAAGTCTAGGCTGACGACTTCACATTGTCAAATACCTGATCCTCTCCGTTAAGCAGAGTGGTCTTTCCTACGGAACAAAGCCTTCCGGCCTGAATTTAGAGATGTGGAGAATGGCACGTGAGAAAGCGCTAAACCATCACGATCTTGGCGGGAGGGAAGCCGTTGAAGTTGGCGACAGCGCTGGCGGAGGAGTAGGCGCCGATGTTTTTCACGTAGACCACGTCGCCGACGTAAAGCTCGGGGATTTCCACGTCGAGTGACAGAGTATCGAAGGAGTCGCAGGTCGGCCCGGCCAGGGCGCTCAAAAACGTCTGCCCGCGGCGCAGCGTCTTGAATTCATACTTGCAGTGATCGAAAACCATTCCTGAGAAATCCCCATAAACCCCGTCGTTCAAGTAGTAGTAATTCTTGTTGCCGCGAAACGCTCTGCCGGTGACCTGGGTCACCAGAACGCCGGCCGGCCCCACCAAGAAGCGGCCCGGCTCGGCGATGAACTGAACTTTCTTGTCGAAGAGCCGGCGGATCTGCTTGCGGATCTCGGCCGCCATGCGCTCGAAATTGACGCCGATCTCGTCTTCGAAATGCTGGATGGGAAAGCCACCGCCGATGTCCATGATCCTGAGCGACACATCATGTTCTTTGGCCTGGTTGAAAATATTCGCGGAGATTTCGAGCGCCTGAAGATAATTCTCCACGTTTTTGGATTGCGATCCGACGTGAAAACTGAGACCCGTGGGAACCAGCCCGAGGGAGCGCGCTTTGCGCAAGATCAGATGCGCGTCTTCCGGATCGGCGCCGAATTTGAGCGAGAGGTTGACCATGCTTCCTTCATTGCCGACTTTGATGCGCAGCAGCACATGCGCCCCCGGATAATGTTCCGCGATCTTGTAAAGCTCCGGCTCGTTATCGAACGTCATCATCCGCACTTGGCGCCGGCGCGCCGTGACGATGTCCTCGGCCGACTTGACGGTGTTGGCGAAGATAATTTTATCTCGCGAGGCGCCGAGCGAGAGGACCAGTTTCATTTCCGAGGCGCTGGCGACGTCGAAGCCGGCGCCCAGTTTGACGAATGCCTTGATGGCCCTGGGGTGCGGGTTCGCCTTGATCGCGTAGTACGGCATCACTTCGGGCAAGCATTTGCGGAAGCGCTGGAACTGCCTCTCAAGAACACTGCGGCGAATCAGCATGAACGGCGTGCGATGCTTCTTCAGCATCGCGCGGATCAGATTTTCGACGCCGCTTGAGTCTGGTTTGGCTCTTGCCGGCTTCGGACTAGCGGACAGCTTTGGCACGGGCATAAGCACGGTTTCTCTCCGCGTGATCGACCAGAAACGTGGTGAACTGCCAGACGTCCTCCTCGGCGGGACGGGGAATATCGAAACGAGTGAATTGGGTATTCAAATGATTAAGCGGCGTCCAGTCCACCGCCTCGGAAATGAACGGGCTGATGTAGGGGATGCTGATTTTCAAAATGTCTTCGTGATCGATGTCGTCGGGCAGGCAGACGCCGCTTTGCGGATGGGCGATCATCCAGGTCGCCGCCGCGACGACGGAGATGGCGACCTGCAGCGTGGTGGCCTGCTGGTGCGGGACATGCTTGCGCGCGTCGTGGATGCTGAGCAGACTGCCGCACCACCAGGAGTTGAAATCGTGTCCCATCAACAGCACGCCCAACTGATCCTCGCCGTCGATAATTTCATCGCTCATGATACGCTGGTCTTCCTGTAGTTTGTACTGGCGCATTTCCAGCTCGTGCAGCGAATTGATCGCGACATCCGCCGGGCAGTAGGCGTAGTGGACCGTGGGGCGGTACACCGCTTCACCGTTTTTCCACACCGTCAGGCGATCGGAAATGCTAAAGGCCTCGCCATGCCGGATCACCATGCCGGTGATCTCGCCGCAGGGCACCCAGGAGCGGACCCAGGTCTTCATCCCGAGCGTGCGTAAACAAATTTGATTTCTCGGCCCGGTCTTGTGGAAAAAGGCGTTCTCGGGGACGTAACGTTCGTGCGTGCCCCAGCCCAGTTCGGCGGGCGCCACGCCTTCCTCGAAGAAGCCTTCGATACTCCAGGTATTGACGAATTCATTGACCCGCTTGGGCTGGTCGGTGATCTGGGTATCGCGCTCGCTGATGTGGATGACTTGGACGTTCGCGAGCTGGGCCAGCGCCGGAAAATTTTTGTCGGCGAGAGCTTTTTCCAATGGCCTGCGCCGCGCGTCCCCAGGTTTCTCTTTTAAAATTTTCTCGGCGATGCCGAGCAGGGCATGTTTCGTAAAATGGGAGACCAGGCCGGGATTGGCGCCGTGATCGACCACCGCCGACGTGCCCTTGTTGTCGCCCCACTGCTCGATCATCTTCCGCATTTCCATGTGCCTGTAATAAAGGGTGTACTGGGTCGGGTCGTTGCGCTGCGAATCCTGGTAGGGATTCCACACCTCGACGGAGGTGTTGACGTAGAGCACCCGTTGATCGCGGCACCACTGGAGCATGGCGTTGCACTCGATATTCCAGGCGAGGTCGATAATCAGGTCGCCGGCGCCGACGTATTTGGCCAGCAGTTGCTGATAATTTTCTTCCGTCACCCGGTCGAAAACATAATTGACGCCGCGCTCCAAGGCGTCTTTGACCCGCGCGCGGTTATCGACGAAATCCATGATCGTGATATTTTTCGCCGGCATGTCCATGAATTTCAGCACCAGCGGCACGGCGCACTGCGAAACCGAACCGCAGCCGATGATGAGTAATCGTCCGTTAAATTTCATGCAGAGCTCCGTTTAATTGAGAGGGATGAGCGGAAGCTACCGGATGACGGGCTTTATTTCAACTCAACGACAGCTTATCAAACGGCGGCGGTAGGTGGCGCGGGGGTGGGTGTGAGTACTGATGTAGTTCCCACGCGCCCGATGCCCGCGCCGGTCAGCGCCACTCATGCTTGGGATACCTGCGCTGCAGTTGCTGCTTGAGTTTCGGATAGGTGTCTCGCCAGAAAACCGCTAGGTTCTCCGTGACCTGCACCGGGCGGTTGCTCGGCGCGAGCACCTGGATGCGGACGGCGACGCGGCGGCCGGCGATCCGGAGCGTTTCCTTGATGCCGTACAAATCCTGGATGCGCGCCGCGATCGTCGGCGGACCGTCGGCGGAGTAGACGACCTTCACGGTGCGGCCGGTGGGCAAGGTTATCCGCTCGGGCGCGTGCTCCTCGACACACCCCTGTTGCTGCCGGGTGAGCCATGACTTGACGACGTGCAAAACCGGGCGATCTTTAATTTCGTTGTAGCTGAACGCGCCTTCGCAAATGTGCTCAATCATGACGGCCCGGTCCTCCGCGCCGATGGCGGGCAAGGCCAGCTCCGGCATCCATTCGCGCAACCGATTGACGCGCAGGAGCCATTGTTCCACCGACTCGTTCCAGCTCTCAAGGGCGCAGCGGCCGGCGGCAACTTCGCGCGCCAGAATACTCCCCGCTTCGCCAGCCGGTGGATTGTCTGAGAGTTTCTCTTCGAGAACCAGATCGCGGAAGCGCGTTTCCTCCCGGGCAATGACCCGCCGTAACGTCGGGTCGTAGACGACGGCATGGACTTTCTTGAAGTCGTTTGGGAATAGCTCACGCAACCACTCTTCTTTGATCGCCGTGGCCAGATTGAGCACGACATTCAAGGATCGGTCCCTGCCGCCGCCGCTGTCCACCTCGCGCGCCTCGGAGACGACGAAGAGAGGAGCTTTCACGACGCTTTCGCGAGCCAACACGCCGCGCCGGCCATGGACCAGCACGCAACGCAGCGAGCGGGAGTCCAGACGCTTGGCAAGCTGATCGGAAAAACCCACCAGCACGCAACGCTGCACGGCATCAGGCGCGACCGGCTTCTCGCTCGTGTCCAAGCCCTCCTCTGCGGCGATGCGCAGAAACTGTTCGAACAACGGGCCGACCTGACGCGCCGTTTGCGCGTGGATGCCTATTCGGCGGCAGCGCTCGACATGATAGCCGTTGCGCTCGGCGTAGCGCCAGGCCCGCATCAGTACGAAAAAATCCGACTCCGTCTCTGCGCCGAGCAGATCGTTGCTTGCGTCTTCAACCTGCTTTCCCTGCCGGCGCGTGAGCAAGTCCCGCCCTTGCGTGAGCGCTGCGATCAGCGCCACCGGCCGCACGCAGCCATTATCCTGGGCGGCGAGCAGCATCCGCGCGTAGCGCGGATGGACCGGAAAGGCGAGCATGCGCCGTCCCAGTGCCGTGATGGTACCCGTCTTATCGTCGATGGCACCCAAGTCGGCGAGCAGCGTTTCCGCGCGCTCCAGCGCACGCGCTTCAGGGGCCTCAAGCCATCGGAATGTCTTCGCGTCGTTTACGCCGCTCGCCTTGAGCGTGAGGAGCACCTCCGAGAGATCCAGCCGTTTCACTTCGGCAAGTTCCTGGGCGGGACGCGCGCCCTGCTCATGCGCCGTCCACAGACGCAAACAATGTCCGGGCGCGGTGCGTCCGGCGCGGCCCGCCCGCTGGTCGGCGGCGGCGCGGCTGATTTTTTCGACGAGCAACATGTTGATGCCGCGATGGGGGTCATAGCGGGGGATACGCGCCAAGCCCCTGTCGATCACCAGGCGCACGCCGTCGATGGTGAGCGAGGTTTCGGCGACGTTGGTGGCGACGACGATTTTGCGCCGGTCATAGCGGGCCACCGCAGCGTCCTGATCGCTCGGTGGCAATTCGCCGTGCAGTGGAAACACGACGAACTCCTGGCCAAGAGCCTCGCGTGCCGCCTGCACGGTGCGAGCGATCTCATAGGCCCCCGGCATGAAAATAAGCGCGTCGCCCTCGGGATGCTGGCGTACCAGGCGTTGGAGTTCCTTGACTGCAAGTTCCCAGACCGGCGCGTCACCAGCAGGTTTGGCCAGATATTCGATGGCCACAGGGTAAGTGCGGCCTTCCGACGACAACAGCGCGCAAGGGTGAAGATATTTCTGGACCGTCGCCACATCCAACGTCGCCGATATGACGAGGATGAGGAGATCGGGCCGCGTCGATTCCTGGATTTCGAGCGCGCGGGCCAGTGTGATATCGCCGTACAGATGGCGTTCGTGAAATTCGTCGAACAGGATCGCGCTAACGCCCTTCAAGTCGGGATCAGATAGCATCCGGCGCAGCAGCACGCCTTCGGTCAGGTAACAGATGCGCGTGGCGGGAGAAGTGACGTTGTCGAGCCGCATCTGATAGCCAACTTCACCGCCGAGTTTCACGCCGCGCGCTTGCGCGACCCACTTCGCGAGCATGCGCGTCGGCAACCGGCGCGGCTGCAAGACCGTCACCTGGCCACCCTGCAGCAAACCGCCGTCGAGCAGCATCTGCGGCACTTGGGTTGATTTGCCCGAGCCGGTGGGCGCGGTGAGAACTAACCGTTTCTGCGTGGTCAGGGTTTCGAGCAATCGCTGCTCGATTTCGAAGATAGGTAAATCCGGCTGTCGCATCGCTTGAAGCAATCTAACATAATCGATAGAGGGTTGCCGAAAAGGAGGTCTCGCCCCATATCAAATTACCCGCGAGTTGTTTATGATTGCTCCCGGCTTGACCGCGCTTATTTTTAGGTCTTCAGGCTTTCCTGTGGGTAACCGCGCCAACGCTATGCCAGTTTGCGGTGAAGCAACACTCGGAGATTACACCGCAGAGGCGCTGAGGTCGCAGAGAAAAGAGTTTTTGATTAAAAAACACTCCGAACTCTGCGTACTCCGTGTCTCTGTGGTGAATATTCTTTCACCATAAATCCGGAAGAACCTTATTCTTAAACTTCTGGTTACCAGGCGATTTTTCGCTGACAGGGGTCAAAAAGCGGGTTACTTTTCCTTTCATTCTTAGGGCGCCCGCGCGCTCCCGGCGCCGTTGTTGGTCTTGTCTTCGAGCCTCTAGGCGTAGAGACTGCTGACGGTTCAGCCCGGATTCCGCAGTTGAAGTTACAATCTCTACCGAGCGAGGTGTGAGACTGGAGTAGCGAAGGCACCGATCTCAGTAGTATCAAAGTCGTTTTTCGTGCTTGGCAATCTGTTGTCAGCGGGTTACGGATGCCACTCAGGGCACTGCTGATCTCAACGCCCTTAGAGGCAGAGGTCCATTGCCTTCGCTACGGAAGGCTCGCACCTTGCTCCGTGTCTTAACTTTCAAACACGGAATCCGGGTTCAGCCATTGTCGAGCAACTTAATAATCTTTTCCGCCGCGACTTCGGCGCCGTTGAGGGGAACTGCGGGCCAGTTTGGCGGTTTCTGTAAGAGCGTTTGCAGATACGGGGCGATGTTCCCTGATAACAGTTCGCTTTGAGGAATAAACTCGGCGGTGGCGCAGTCGCGCAAGGCCTCTACGAGTCTCGGATACTCCGGAAACTCGCCCCGGTCGGTGTAGAGCATCGGCAACCGATGGGCGATCGCATCGGCAACAATGCCGTAGCCCGGCTTGGTCACGATTACATCGACGGCCCGAACCAGATCTTCGTACTGCCGCTGTTCGTCCGGGAGTATGAGGAGATTGCCGATACTCATCTCGGTTTTCCCGGTCGCGACAAAAAAATATTCGCGCAGCCGTCGAATTCTCTCCCAGGGCAACCGCTCCAGGCCGAGGCCGCCGAAGCTCAAAAGAATAATGGTTGCAAAAGCGGGAAGTTTGAATTTCGCTCTCGCTTGGTCTTTGGAAAGAGAGGAAAACCGGGCGAGCCATGGGATCGGCTCCCGGTGCGGGAAAACATTCATCTCGCAAGGATAAGGTAGAGTCAGTGCAAGCGCCGCTTTGCCGTAGAAATTCTCAATCTCTTCAACCACGGGCAAGAAGTCGGGGTATTCCCGTAGATAGGCCCGGTAGATGACATCCCATGTGAAATTTGTGACGGCGACCGACGGGACCGAGGCGCGGGCGGCGATCTCAAAGCAAAGCGGCGGAATATCACCGACGACAAGTTTTATCTGCGCGCTTTTGATAAAGGTGATTTCCTGATCGATCAGCTTTGGAAAGCTGTTGTGCAGCGCTCGGCACTGGGCTAATGTCTCGGCAAGACCCATAGCCAGACTGTCTTGTTGTCGGATCCCGACGTCAATGGACTGCGAGTGATGTAAAACCGGCTGGGGGAACAGCCACGCGGGAGCCGTAGTGCGGACGTGAATTCGCAAATCCGGCCGCGCCTTTCTTAGACCGCGGATGACTTGATTCGAGCGCACTGCATGGCCAAAGCCGTGGCCAGTGATATAGTAAACAATTGAACTCATGTGAGGTTGGATATATGTAGTCGGGAAGACCAAGCTAAGTGGGCGTTAGGGAATTGTCAATGATCGCCAGGATTACTGGCGGGCTCGGGCCCCACTAGAGGAGGAATTAACCTATGACGGGAACGATCAAGAAAATCATCCGGCAAAAAGGCTACGGATTTATTATCCCTGACGACGGCAGCGACGAGGTTTTCTTTCACCGCGGCAGCCTCGCTCCGCGCACGCAGATCGAGGACTTCAATGAAGGCGACACGGTGCAGTTCCAAACCCGCAAGGGCGACAAAGGCCCGGTCGCCTTCGACATGAAGGTTCGCTGAGCCAATTTCATGGCCGTTCAGGGAGGTGTGCAGTCATGGCGGCGAAAGTAAATCTCGCAGGGTTGAAGGCGGACTTCATCACCGCGCTCAGAATCATTTCCCAGGAAGGGCTGAGTGACGCCTTCGCCCACCTGAGCGCGCGGGTGGACGGCGGCAAGAAGATGCTTTTCATGCCGCGCAAGAGCCCAGCCTTGGTAAAGGCCAAAGAGCTCTTTGTCGTCGATTTCGACAAGCTCGTGCCGCAGTCGGCCGTTCACCAAGCGGTTTACAAAGCCCGGGGTGACGCCGGCGCCGTCATTCACTTCCATTCGCCCGCGGTCATTCTGCTGAGCGTCGTCGGCCAGACGGTTCAGCCGATGCACAACTACAGCGCGATTTTTTACGAGGGCGTGCCGGTCTTCGAAGGAACCGGCCAAGTGGAGTCCCCGGAGCGCGCGGGGGAAATTGCCCAAATCCTTGGCGCCGCCAAAGCGGTTATCCTGCGCGGCCACGGGGCGGTGGTGGTGGGCCAGTCGATCCGCGAAGTTTGCATCTTGGCTCTCTACCTGGAAGAATCGGCGCGCTTGCAAGTCGAGGCGCTAAAGCTCGGCACGTCGAGGTTCTTTTCCCGGCAGGAAGCCGAACGGATCGCCAAGCGGACCTTCAAACCGGCTTCCACGGAGCGCGCCTGGGACCATTATAAGCATGTAGCCTCTGCGACGTGATCTTGGCCGCTTGAGATTTCTGTTCAACTGAGATCATTGTTGCCGATCGACGCGCGAACTTTCCTTTATGGAAGCTAAACACACCAACCGTTTGATCCACGAGACCAGCCCTTATTTGCTGCAGCACGCGCACAATCCGGTGGACTGGTATCCTTGGGGCGAGGAGGCATTCGAGAAAGCGAAAAAGGAAAATAAACCGATCCTTTTGAGCATCGGCTACTCCGCCTGCCATTGGTGCCACGTGATGGAGCATGAGTCCTTCGAGAACGAATCGATCGCGGCACTTATGAACGATCTCTTTGTCAGTATCAAGGTCGATCGCGAGGAGCGCCCGGATCTCGACGAGATCTACATGAACGCCGTGCAGATGCTGACCGGACGGGGCGGCTGGCCGATGACGACGTTTCTTACACCCGATGGAAAGCCCTTCTACGGTGGCACCTATTTTCCGCCCGAAGATCGCCACGGTATGCCCGGCTTCCCGCGAATCTTGATGGGTGTCGCCCAAGCGTACCGCGAGAAAGCGCAGGATGTTGAGAAAAGCGTCAACCAGATTCTAACCGCTTTGCAGGGCATGTCCGAATCTCAAGAAACCGAACGGACTTTCTCCTCGGAAGTCATCGGCAACTGTGCCGAGCAGATTTCCCGCGCCTATGATGCCGATCACGGCGGGCTGGGGCAGGCCCCAAAGTTTCCCAACGCTGGGGTCTACGAGCTTTTCCTGCGCCACCACCACCATTCCAAGAGCCAGCGTTATCTCGACATGGTAATTCATACGCTGACAAAGATGGCTGAAGGAGGGATTTACGATCACCTGGGCGGGGGATTTCATCGCTATTCCGTCGACGCGAAGTGGTTAGTGCCACATTTCGAGAAGATGCTCTATGACAACGCGCAGCTTGTGCGGATTTATAGCCAAGTCTATTGCATCACGAAGGACACCTTCTTCAAGCGGATCGTCGACGAAACGGTGACCTATCTCCTTCGCGAGATGTTTGATCCCGAGGGCGGGTTTTATTCAACCCGGGACGCCGACAGCGAAGGCGAAGAAGGAAAATTCTTCGTCTGGACGCCACAACAAGTAAACAAACTGTTAGGCGAGGAGCGGGGGGAAATTTTCTGCCGGATCTACGACGTGAGCGAACAGGGCAACTTTGATGAGAAAAGCATTTTGCATCCGATCCTCACGGTGGAACAGGCGAGTAAATTTTTTCGCCGGGACCGGGGCGAGATCGAGGCGCTGATCGCGGACGGAAAAAGGAAGCTTTTCCTGGAACGGGAAAACAGAGTGAAGCCGTTCCGAGACGAAAAAATCATTACTTCCTGGAACGGCCTGATGCTTTCGGGATTGGCCGAGGCGATCAAGATCTCGCCGCAACCGGCTTATGTCGAAGCGGCTAGTCGCACCATCGATTTCATCTTCACGAAGGTGTATCGAGATGGCCGCTTGTTACATAGCTACAAGGATGGGAAGGCCAAGCAGCTTGGCTATCTTGATGATTATTCTTTCTTAGCGTTAGGTCTTTGCGATTTTTACGAGGCGACTTTTGACCGCGCGGCCTTGACGCGAGCGCAAGAGCTGACAGAGACCATGCTGCGCGAGTTCTGGGATGATGCCGGCGGCGCTTTCTTCTACACGGGGAAGTCTCATGAGCGGCTCATCAGCCGAACCAAGCCCATCTTCGACGCGTCCATTCCATCGGGGAACGCCGCGGCAACGCAGTTGTTATTGCGCTTCTATCACCTGACGGGAAAAGAGGATTACCTGAAGCGAGCGGAGAAAATTCTCCGTTCTTACTATGATGTCATGGAAAACCAGCCCTTCGGTTTCGCCCATATGCTTTGCGCGCTGGATCTGTATTTGAACAAACCCAAAGAGATCGTGGTGGTGGGAAATCGGGAGGATGCAAAAACGGCCGAATTGCTCAGTGAAATTCATAGTCATTACTTCCCCAATAAGGCTGTCCAACTCGTTGCCCCGGACATATCCCTCGAGCAAGTTTCCCCACTTTTAGTTGGAAAGAGACAAGTCGACGGCAAGCCGACCGTATACATCTGCGAGAATTTCACTTGTTCTGCGCCGATAACCAACCGCGGGGAGCTTCAAACCGCCCTGCAAAGATAGTCAAAACCGGAAGAAGCACAGTTCCGTTTTGTTCAATTATTCAGCAACCTTAGCGTACCGTGCTAACTCAGCGTGCCCGGCCGCTCGCCGATCAATTGCGCAAAATAACCTCGGTCATGGAAACCAAGCGTGATCTCGGCAGTGAGTTTTTCCTCAACGCCCATGTGGACGCGGTCCACGTCATGACCGGCGACCCGAAGAAAATTCTCGATGACGCGATTCGCCGCGGCAACGCCTATGCGGAAGCCGGGGGCGACTGCATTTTTTACGTAAACCTCCACTCGGCGAAAACCATCGGCGTCGTGGTTAAGGAAGTCAATGCGCCGGTCAGCATTCTCGCCAGCCCGCCGTCGCCGAGCGTGAGCGAGTTGCA
>JACPFE010000743.1 GCA_016183145.1 Deltaproteobacteria bacterium
CCGCCCACGTCGAGAACGCCCAGCCGGTCGAGTACGGACAGCTCCTGTTCGAGCTCGAGCCGGCCGACGGGCGACCCCTCGACGCGCTGTAGGCGGCACCGTGCTCCGGCGCATCCTGATCGCCAACCGCGGCGAGATCGCCGTGCGCATCACCCGGGCCTGCCGCGAGCTGGATATCGAAACCGTCGCGGTCTACTCCGAGGCCGACCGGGAGTCGCTTCATGTCAAATACGCGGACCACGCCTATCCCATCGGCCCGGCGCCGTCGGCGCAGAGTTATCTCTCCATCGACCGGATCATCGGGGTGGCGAAAAAAAGCCGCGCCGAGGCGATTCACCCGGGCTACGGCTTCCTGGCGGAGAACGCCGGATTTGCCCAGCGCTGTAAAGACGAAGGCATTGTGTTTATCGGCCCGTCGTCGCAAGTCATCGACCAGATGGGCGACAAGGTCAAGGCGCGCCAGATCATGAAGGCCGCCGGTGTTCCGGTGGTGCCCGGCTCCGACGGCATCCTCAACTCGGAGCAGGAGGTTTTGCAAACCGCCGAAGCCGTCGGCTACCCATTCATGCTCAAAGCGGTCGCCGGCGGCGGCGGCAAGGGGTTGAGGCTCGTGCGCGCCCAGCGCGAGGTACCGTCGGCTTTTCGCGCCGTGCGCTCGGAGGCGGCTTCGTCGTTCGCCGACCCGCGCCTCTACGTCGAGAAATTCATCGAGCGGCCGCGGCATGTGGAGATCCAGATCCTCGCCGACAAATACGGTAGGGTCATCCACCTTTATGACCGCGAACGCTCGATTCAGCGGCGCCATCAAAAGGTCCTCGAGGAATCGCCGGCGCCGGGGCTGGATGACCGGACCCGGCGGCGCATCGGCCGCATTGCGATTCAAGGCACGCGCGCCGTGGGTTACGTCGGCGCAGGCACGCTCGAATTTCTTTTGGACCAGGAGAAGAAATTCTATTTCTTAGAGATGAACACCCGGCTCCAGGTGGAGCACGCGGTAACCGAACGGGTGGTGGGGATCGATCTGGTGAAGGCGCAAATCGAAGTGGCCGCGGGCGGCTATTTGCCCTGGCGACAGCGGCACATTACACAAACCGGTCATGCCATCGAGTGCCGCATTTATGCCGAAGACCCGGAAAACGATTTCATGCCCTATCCCGGCAGGATTGAAGGGTTGCGGTTGCCGGAAGGGATGGGGCTGAGAAACGATTGCGGCGTCTATGAAGGTGCCGAGGTGCCGATCTACTACGATCCGATGATTGCCAAACTAATCACCTGGGGGGAAAACCGCGTGGAGGCGATCCTGCGCATGCGCCGCGCCCTGCGCGAATATCAGGTGCGCGGCATCAAGACCAATATCGCCTTCAACCAGTGGATCCTGCGCCATCCCCGTTTTATGTCCGGTGATTTCAGCACCAGCTTCATCGACGAGGAATATCGGCGCATAAGCAAAGACGAGGTTTATCCGCACAAGGAGATCGCCCTCGCCTCCGCGGCCATCGCGGCGTTGCACCGCGAGCATGAGCGGACTATGGGACTGCTGACCAAAAAAGCCAACGAGCCGTCCCAGTGGCGCGACCAGGGGAAGAGAGACTCGCTGCGGGCGGCGGGGCCGCGCCGGGGCTGGAAACGCTAACACAGCGCGGCTACGCCGCATCCAAAATGAGAAAAGTCGGATTCACCACGAAGGCACCCTTCGACTGAACTCAGGGCAGGCTCCGGACACGAAGGAAAAAAAATAAACGTAGTAAGCGCAAAGAATTCCGCCGTCAGTTTTGTAGGGGCAACCCCCTGTGGTTGCCCGCTCGATTACGCAGCACACCATGTCTTCGATAACCTGTCTCCGAACCCTTCGTGTCCTTCGTGAGCTTCGTGGTGAGAAAGGGTTTCGTCGATCGCTGATCGGTTATGGGAAAATTTGCGCAAGCCGCGGAAATTGTCTTGGATAGCAATACGAAGGTCACGAAGGAAGATTTCTCGCGCAAAGCATGCCCTGAGCCAAGCCGAAGGTACGCAAGGGGCAAAGGTTTTAGGAAATAATTTCTTTTCCGAACTTGGCGCCTTTGCGCCTTGGCGGGAGGATATCCGAGTCGACAAAGAATATATGGCATTTATCGCCAAGCTCGGAGAGCAGAGTTACCGGGTCGAAATCGAGGAGACCGGCAAGTCGGTTTATCGCGTGTCGGTCGACGGCAACGAGTTCGTCGTAGACGGCAAGAAGACCGGGCGCACCAACTATTCTCTGATCGTCGACAACCGCTCCTTCGAAATCGAGGTGGACAATGCCGAGGACGAATACCGGGTTTTAGTCGACGGGCGGAGCTATCACGTCCATCTCGTGGATGAAAGGCGCGTGCGGGTCGGCGACGGCCAGTCCGACTCCCAGATCCAGGGCCGCCAGCGGGTCTCGGTGCCGATGCCGGGAAAGGTGATCGCCGTTTTGGTCGCGGAAGGCGATGTGGTGGAAAAAGGGCACGGGCTGGTCATCGTCGAAGCGATGAAAATGGAAAACGAGGTGCGCAGCCCGATCGCCGCCACAGTCAAAGACATCAGAGTCAAGGCGGGAGAGACGGTCGAAGGCGGCGCAGTGCTGGTCATCATAGAATGACCCGCGCGCCAACATTTTTGCGAAAAATTCTTGTTAGAAAAATTTTTTCATGTTATAGACGCTGACAGTGATTCCGAAAAAATGTTTTTTCACCAAAGGCGTGGGCGTTCATAAGGAAAAGCTCGCGTCCTTCGAGTTGGCTCTGCGCTCAGCCGGACTGGCCTATTGCAATCTCGTTCTCGTCTCGAGCATCTATCCGCCGTTTTGCAAGCGCATTTCCAAGGAAGAAGGCGTCAAGCTTCTCCGTCCCGGTGAAATCGTTTTCTGCGTCTATGACCGTGAGAGCACCAACGAGCCGAACCGCTTGGTCGCCGCGTCGGTCGGCGTGGCGATCCCGTCCGATGAGAACCAGCACGGCTATCTTTCCGAGCATCATTCGTTCGGCGAGACCGATGAGAAAGCGGGAGAGTACGCCGAAGACCTGGCGGCCAGCATGCTGGCAACGACCCTGGGCATCGAGTTCAATCCCGACACGGCGTGGGACGAGCGCGAGCAGCTTTTCAAAATGTCCGAGAAAATCGTGCGTACCTCCAATATCACCCAATCCGCCATCGGCAACAAAGACGGCTTGTGGACCACAGTCTTTGCCGCCTGCGCGTTCGTCAACGAAGACAGCCCGGTTGGCGAAAACAACAAGCAGCCGGCTGCTGAAAAAACCCCATAGGTTTTTTTGCGCGCTTCATCGATGCGATGGGTATCGCTTCGTTCCACCCATCCTACAGCTCTTGGTTTTTCTAATCACCACGAAGGACCTAGCGCGGCAAAGCCACCACCAAAGCAGCAATCGTTATTTCACCACAGAGGCACAGAGTTCGCAGAGTTCGGAGTATTTTTTAATCAAAACTCTTTA
>JACPFE010000744.1 GCA_016183145.1 Deltaproteobacteria bacterium
CCCTGCCGCCGAAGGCCTCGGCGATCTTGACGTAGTTTGCGCCGTGGAATTCGGTGCCGACTACCCTCAGTCCCTTCTTAAGCTGCTTGATCTTGATCTGGCTGAGAGCCTGATCGTTCAGCACCACGATGACCGGATTTACACCCAACTCCATCGCGGTCTGCAATTCAGCCATCCGCATCCAGAAGCCGCCGTCGCCGCAGAGCGAGACGACCTGGCGGCGAGGGAAACTGAGTTTGGCCGCGATCGCCGCGGGAACGGCGCAGCCCATGGTGCCCAAGGGATTGGACATCAGCACGGAGTTGGGTTGATAGGGACGCCAAACCTGGCTGAGTAACAGCTTGGAGGCCCCGACATCAGTCGTCAGGATCACGTCATCGGCGGTAAGTTCCCTGGTAATGTCGGAGACCCGGAAGGGAGCCAGACCCCCTGTGGGCAGGGCCAGAGCGTCATAGACCTTCTTTCGGTAAGCGGGAGCGACACTCTCATCCCATTTATGCTCGGCGGGGAGCGCATCGGTCAGGATCGAGAGGATCTCGGCGATATTGCCCACCAGCTCCATCTCCGCATGATAGATCTCGTTGGCGTTGCTAACCCGGTCGATGGCAACGAGCGGCTGGCTGTACTTCCACGGCTTCGCCAGCATGTCGGCGGGATCGAGTCCGACGCCGATAATGAGGTCGGCCTTGCCGAGAATGTCCATCTCCAGCTTGCCGCCGATACAGACGCCGGCCGAGTAAGGATGATTTTCCGGCAGCGCCCCTTTTACTTTTGGGGTACAGAAAACAGGCGCCCCGATCCGCTCCGCAAGCGCCCGCAGTTGCGCGTAGGCTTTATCCCAACGCAGCCCCATGCCGGCGATGATGGCCGGCAGCTTCGCTTCGCGAATCCTATCGACGACGCGACTGAACCCGGCCGGCTCCTCCGCGTACAGACGGATCGAAACCTGCTTGGTAACCGGGTGCAGCGCTTTTTCCGCCACGGATTGATGGGCCACATCGTCGGGGATATCCAGTTGGACGGGACCGGGGCGGTCCTCCAGCATGGTGCGGAAAGCCCGTTGCAGCATCTCATGCGCCCACTCCGCCGTGAGCGATGCCGTCCACTTGGTAATGCCTTGGAAGAGCTGCCTGTGGTTCAGCGTTTGCCGGAGCACCACCTGGCTCGCGCCCCATGGATAACTATCCGACAAAACCAGCAGCGGCGCCCGCTCCAGATAGGCGTAAGCAACGCCGTTTACCACATTGGCAACGCCGGGCGAGATCGCCGTCAAGACGACACCGGGCACCCCGGTCAGCTCCGCCACCACGCAAGCCATCACGGCGGACGCGGATTCGTGGCTGTTCAGGACGAAGCGGATGCCGTCTTTCTCGGTGGCGTCGAGCAGATCGATGGTGCCGCCCCCGCCGGGAATGCCGAACAGATAACGGACACCCTCGCGCTTCAGCAGGGTCGATATGAGCTCACAAACAGCAGGCATGATCTCACTTTCACTCCGTTACGCTTTCACGCGACGAGGCTTCGGCCGTTCCCCACCATTTGCGCACAGCCGGCGCCGCCATCACGATCAAGATGAGCACCGTGGTGACGATGAAGGCGAGGCTGATCGGCCGGGTGACGAAGACCGACGGATCGCCGCGCGAGACCTGCATGGTGCGGCGCAGGTTTTCCTCAACCATCGGCCCGAGCACGAAACCGAGCATCATCGGCACCGGACTGCAATCGAGCATGCGCCAGACAATGCCGAGGATGCCGAAGATCGCCATCAGATAGACATCGAAGGAACTATTGTTCGTGCTGTAGATGCCGATGGCGGAGAACGCCATGATCGCAGGAAAGAGCAGGCGATAGGGCAGCTTGAGCAGGCTCACCCACATGCCGATCAGCGGCAGATTGAGCACGACGAGCATCACGTTGCCGATCCACATGCTCGCGATCAGCCCCCAGAAAAGGTCGGGCTTCTCGGTCATCACCTGCGGTCCGGGCGAAATACCGAAAATCATCAGCGCGCCGAGCATCAGCGCCATTGTCCCGCTGGCGGGAATCCCCAAGGTGAGCATCGGGATGAACTTGCACTGCGCGTCCGCGTTGTTGGCGGACTCGGGTCCGGCCACTCCCTCGATTGCACCGTGGCCGAAACGCGACGGGTCCTTGGCGAGTTTCTTTTCGACCATGTAGGACGAGAACGAGGCGATCGCCGGGGTCGTACCGGGCAATACGCCGAAGAACGCCCCGACTCCGGTCCCTCTGACAATCGCGCCGAAGGACTGCTTGAGATCTTCCTTCGTGGGGAAGAGATTCGTCACTTTGGAGGTAAAGACCTGGCGCTCTTCCGGGTCGCTTAAGTTGCTCAAGATTTCGCCCACCGCAAACACCCCCACGGCGATAGTGACGACACCGATACCGTCCGCCAGTTCATAGATGCCGAAGGCGAAACGCTTCATCCCCGAATTGACGTCGGCGCCCACGATGCCGAGCAGCAGCCCGACCACTACCATAGCGAGCGATTTTGCCATGTCGCCGTGAGCGAGCACCGCTGCGGCGACCAGACCCATCAGCATCAACGAGAAATACTCGGCTGAACTGAACTTCAGGGCGAACTCGGCGAGCGGCGGGGCGAACAGGGCGATCAACAAGGTGCAGACGGTGCCGGCGAAAAACGAGCCGATGGCCGCGATGGCGAGCGCCGCTCCGGCGCGACCCTGGCGCGCCATCTGGTAGCCGTCGATGCAGGTGACCACGGAGGCGGTCTCGCCCGGGAGGTTGACCAGGATGGAGGTGGTCGAGCCGCCGTACATGGCGC
>JACPFE010000745.1 GCA_016183145.1 Deltaproteobacteria bacterium
ATGGGCGTCGGCGTCGGTTGGATGGAAGAAGTGTTTGCCGCCATGAACGCGCCGTTCAAAGAGCGCGGCAAGGTCTCCGACGAGCAGCTCATGCTGCTCAAGCAGCTCTGGACCGAGGAGCATATAACGTTCCGCGGAAAATATTACGCGGTCGACAATATCGCCTTCAGTCCCAAGCCCTATCAAAATCCACGCATCCCGATCTGGGTCGGCGGCGAAGGCAAAGCCGCCCAGCGGCGTGCCGGGCGATTCGGCGATGCCTGGTTTCCCTACTTCGTGAGGATCACGTCCAAAGAACTCGCCGCGCGCTTCGACAACGTCCGCGCTGAAGCGAAAAATGCCGGTCGCAATCCGAATGACGTTGCTCTCGCCTGCTGCCTACCCGTCGAACTGACGGCCACCGACGTGCCGCAGGAAGAGGACTATCTCAAAGGCAGCATCGCCCAGGTCACGGCGGCGCTAAAAAGATTTATCGCCGTGGGCGTCACCCACATCGGCCTGCAATTCATGATCCCGCACTACCCCGAACGCCAGCAGCAGATCGAGCTCTTCGCTAAAAAGGCGCTGCCGGCCTTGAAGTCATCGTGATCGTGACTCGTGTTCGTGCTCGTAAGAACTCGAAACTCCAAATCTCCGGCCGAGAACGGACTGAACCGCCCGCGGCTCCAAGCCGAGGGATTTTGAATCTGTCGACTGGCAGTCGACTCCCCTTCCGTCATTCCCGCGCAGGCGGGAATCCAGGTTTTTTCGTACTTGATGCGGGAATGAACCTGGATACCCGCTTTCGCGGGTATGACAGACTCTTGCGTTGCGTGACGGCTAGGGATCTCAACCATCCCTGTTGAAACATTGAGCCGCGCGAACGACTTGAACTTCCATCGACGCACAGGTAAAACCCCTTAGTCAGCAAACCGACTCATTGAAATCACAGAAAAGGAAGGACTTCGTTCATGGCCAACTTACCTAAAGTTGCGTTGATTATCACCGGCGGAACGATTGATTCCGTAGGAAAAGACCGGCTCGACCTCGCCTGGTATATCGAGGCGGGAAAACGGCTGGGAGACGGCGAGCTGTTGCAGCAGCTTCCCGAGCTAAAAGAAATCGCCGAAGTACAGGAGATCCCCTTTCGTCGGTTGCCAAGCCACGCCTTGGTGGACAAAGACTGGCTCGACCTTGTGCGAACCATTCACGCGATCTTCGACGGCGACAAAGCCGACGGCGTCGTCATCACCCACGGCACCAATACCATTGAAGAGACCGCTTATTTTCTCAACTTGGTCCTGAAAACCGACAAGCCTGTGGTTGTCGTCGGCTCGATGCGGCCCTCTTCCGCGATCAGCGCCGACGGTTATTTGAATCTGGTCAACGCGATCAAAGTCGCTGCCGATCCGACTTCCAAGGGACGCGGTTGCCTGCTGGTCATGAACGACACGATCTTCAACGGGCGCGACGTCACCAAGAACGCCACCTACCGCGTCGAGGCGTTTCAATCGCGCGATCTCGGTCCCCTCGGCTACGCCGACGGCGACGGCAAAATCGTCTACTACCACCAGCCGGTGCGCAAGCACACGGTGGCTACCGAGTTCGACGTGCGCGGCCTGCAATCGCTGCCGCGGGTCGACATGGTTCTCTCCTACGTCGGCGCCGACGGCACCATGATCGAAGCCGCGGCCAATGCCGGCGCCAAGGGCATCGTCAGTGCCGGCACCGGCGCCGGACGCCCTACTCCCGCCGAAGACGCGGCCTTCGACAAGTGCTTTAAAGAAAAGGGCATGATCATGTGCCTGTGCAGCCGCGTGGCGTCGGGCCGCGTCGTGCGCAGCCCCGGACTGCAAAGGCGCGGCTTCGTCGCCGGCGACAACCTCCAGCCGTGGAAAGCGCGGCTGCTGCTTTCACTGGCACTGACGAAGACAACGAACGCGGATGATATTCAGCGGATGTTCGACACGTACTAGCCATGCCAGTGTCACGGTAATGATGCCAAATTGGAATTTGACATCATCCCATCGACGATCTAGCCTTGTATCATGACAAAACGATCAATCGTCAAACGCCGCAGATCTCGTATCCCGCAACGCAAGGCGACCGCCGTCCGGCTCGATCCTTCGGTGCGACAGGGGATGCTGCGTCTCCAGACTGCGCTCAAGAAGCCGCTGAATCGACTGGTAAACGAAGCTTTACGCGGCTTCATCAAGAGGCTCACGTCGGACGTCGAGTCCGATCTTCGGCAGATTTTGACTCGCGTGCGAGTAGCCCGTCGCTCCGATCCTAAGTTCGATAATGCCATTGCCCGGGTTGTCGATGCGGAAGCGAGCTTGGGTTTCGACGACCCCGTAGAAGGCCGGACGCTGCCCAAGGCCGGCCCGATGCAAAGCATTGTCCGAGACCTTCTGCGTGGCTGATTGGGACGCGGACAGCACGCGGCTGCGACATAACCTGACTCAGGTTCTTCGCGACATCGGGGATAACGTGCAGCGCAGGGTTACTCCCACGATAGAAGCCGCACGCAAGTGGCAAGCCGACACGATGGCGGGGCTGTAAGTTCCCGATCCGACGTTCATTGGCCGCTTTCGTGACGAGGATGGCGTTGAAAATATTCGCGTGTGGGTAGGGCGCGCTGAGGGAGTCCCACCGGCTGGGGTGGCCAAGCAACTTCAAGAGTTTGAGCAGCGCCTACAGGAGGTTGTTGCCGCCTTGGATCAATGCTGTCCAGTCGGACAGGAGCTAGACGCCGACGGTCTGGCCGCTATCATTGATGTGTGCGCTTGGGCACACTCGGAGTGGGTTCGCATTCATCCTTTTGCCAACGGCAACGGCCGCACCGCCCGGCTGTGGGCGAATTTTTTGCTTATGCGCTACGGCTTACCACCCGCCATTCGGTTGCGACCGCGTCCCGATGGAGGATATGCCGCCGCCGGCGCTCGGGCC
>JACPFE010000758.1 GCA_016183145.1 Deltaproteobacteria bacterium
ATCCATGCTCGATAGCCTTTTATCCCTTGACCGTTTAAGTTTCAAACCAATTGAAAATCGATCTCGGACCGAAACGCATTGATCCGGACGACTTTCACACGCATATTATCACCTAAGCGGAACTTCTTGCCGTGGCGGCGGCCTTTGATGACGTATTCTTTCTCGTAGTAGTCGTAGTCGTCGTCGGTGAGGAATCGAAGTGGATCGGCTGGTAAGTGTTACACGCTGTTAATCTTCGGTGGTAGGCAGGGCCTCGTAGTTCGTCAGTCCCCGAGTGCGTCTCTCTTGTACCCACTGAGCTATCAAGTCCCGCAGAATTTCTTCGGCGTGGGTAGTTGAAGAAATCTGAGAGGGATCTATAAGCATAAGCAGCTTGCCGCCCTTTTCCACGAATTGCGCGTCAATTTTTCTCATAATTCATCCACCGCTCAATTTTCGGGCAAGAAATGCGAGATTCTAGCGGCCCACGCGGGCTTCCAGTGCGGCAAGCCTCTCGCGAATTTCGAGAGCTTCATCGAGACGCTTGTTGGTGAAAGTCAATTTCTCATCCAGGCGGGCGACTTGAGCAGAGAGCTTGTCATCTAGGCGCGCGATTCTTTCATCGACCCTGGCTAAGCCGTTGTCGATCTTGTCGTCCAGCCTCTTTATCTCGCTCCGCATACTCTTGATCTCGCCCTCCATGGACGCAAGCCGATCTTTGACCGCCTGCATTTCGGGCACGATCATGCCTTCGAGGATTCTCTGAATGGTGGCGAGCGTGGGACCGGCCATATTTATATTTATAGCACTTACGAGCGTCGCACGGCAACCACCCCATTTCCATTGCAGTCGGTTCCGCAACGCCGAGATTGGGGAAGCCGCAGGAAACTTAGCCCGTAAGCGCGAAATCAATCTCACTCCGAAACGCGTTGATCCTCGCGACTTTCACGCGCACGTTGTCGCCAAGGCGGAACCTGCGGCCGTGGCGGCGGCCTTTGATGACGTATTCCTTCTCGTAGTAGTCGTAGGCGTCGTCGATTATAGAAGAAAGCTTCACTAAGCCCTCGATGAAATAGGCGTCGAGCTCCACAAAGAAACCGAAGCTCGCCAGGCCGTTGATGAAGCCGGTGAACTCCTCGCCGATCTTGTTCATCATGAACTGTGCTTTCTTGAGAGCGACCATTTCGCGCTCGGCGTCCATCGCGTGGCGCTCACGCTCGGATGTGTGTTCGCCGGCTTCTTGCAGGGAGCGGAGCAGATCGGCCCGTTCGTTGGGTTTGAGCTTGTCGCCGCGCATGACGCGGTCCAGCATGCGATGCACGATCAAGTCAGGATAGCGACGGATCGGCGAGGTGAAGTGGGTGTAGCAGGTCGAGGCAAGGCCGAAGTGGCCGATGTTCTCCGGCTGATAGAGAGCCTGCTTCATCGATCGCAATAGAACGCGATTGATCACCCGCTCTTCGGGCTTGCCTCGGCAAGCCTCCAAGAGCCGCTGAATCTCCAGCGGCGTAAGATTTTCCTTTTTCAGCGGCAAGCGGTAGCCGAGGCTCAACAAGAAGGGCGCCAGCGCTTCGAGTGAGTCTTTGTCCGGACCCTCGTGGACGCGGTAAAGCGTCGGGAAATCCTTTGCGGTGAGCTGGCGCGCCACCGCTTCGTTGGCCGCGATCATGAACTCTTCAATAATGCGGTGCGCAATATTGCGCTCTGCGCGGACGATGTTTTCCGGCAAGCCTTGCAGATCGAGAATGATCTCCGCTTCGGGAAGATCGAAATCGAGATTGCCGCGCGCCTTACGGGTCTCATAAATGAGCAGCGCCAACTCTTCCATCAATTTGAACTGGTCGACGAGGCCAGCATAGCGAGCCACGCATTCCGAATCTTTGTCGACCAAGATGCGCCGGACCTCGGTGTAGGTCATGCGCGCGTGGCTGCGGATGACAGAATCGAAGAAACGGCTGCGGGTCGTTTCGCCTTTGCCGTTAAAGTCAATCCAGGCGGTTTTGGTCAGCCGGTCTTCATTCGGATTCAAGCTGCAGATGCCATTGGACAGCGCTTCGGGCAGCATCGGGATCGCCCGGTCGGGGAAGTAGACGCTGGTGGCGCGGGCGAAGGCTTCTTGGTCCAATGCGGTCTCCGGGCGCACGTAGTAAGAGACGTCGGCGATGGAGACGAAAAGCTCGTAGCCTTGACCGTTGCGGCGTACATAGACCGCGTCGTCGAAGTCGCGGGCGTTCTCGCCGTCAATGGTGACGATGGGCAATGGGCGCAGGTCTTCGCGCCTGGCGATCTCCGACTCGCTGATTTGATAGACGGCGCTCATGACTTCGCGATGCACTTGCGGTGGAAAGCTCGGCGATAGGCCGAAGCGAAAGATGATCGATTGCGCTTGCACCTCGGGATCGTCCGGGTCGCCCATGACTTGCACCATGGCGGCTTCGGGCGGCGACATGGCGGTTCCGAAGCGGCTGACCTCGGCGGCGACCACTTTTCCTTTGTCCAATCTCGCGCCGGCGATCTTGAGTGGCATGGCGCCGATGCGCGCGTCCATGGGGATCAGGTAAGCTTTGCCGTCGATCTCCTCGTAGGTGCCGAGCAGCCGCTTCTGTGCGCGCTCGATCACTTGGACGATATGAGCTTCGGTGGCGCCGCGCCGTTTGCGGTCGATGCGTACCATGACTTCGTCGCCGTGCATGACCCGGCGCATCTCGCGGCGGCTCAAGTAAACGTCTTCTGCGTCTTTATCTTCCGGGATGAGAAAGCCGTAGCCGTCGGGATGGGCCTGGACACGGCCGGTCACGAGATTTTGTCGGTCGGGCAACGTGTAGTGATTTTTCTTAAGGCGCACCAGTTTTCCTTCGCGGCAAAGCTCGCGCAGCGCATCGATGATTGGCTGAAGGTCGTTGCGCTCAAAACCGGCGCGGCGCTGAATTTCCGTCGGCGTCAGTCGCGTCCTGGGATGCTTGGCGAAGAGATCGAGAATTATCTGTTGTGTCTGAGAATCCGCGTGTCGCGTCATAGCTGTTCGAAGCATCTACTGAAATGCCGCTTGGAGGTTTCTACGTCTGCGGTTCGGAAGGTTCAGTTGCCAGCTCGGCCATGAACCAATCGTCGGTAATATCGCTCGGACGGGGGATCTCCGCTAGAGGGATATCCTGTTTGATCGAGTCCAAGATCTTGCGCGCCGTGTCGATGAAATCGTTCATCGCAAGCAGCACGATGATCGATTTTTTGCGATCCACGGTGCGAATGATGCCGACGTCCTCGTAGGACTCGAAAATGAACTTGATATAAGCGATGCATTCCGGCGGGGTCTCGAGATAGATGGCCTGCAATGCCACGGTAGCCTCGCGCTAGCGGTGGAGCAACTGTTCAAGCGCTTCGGGAAGCGGCTCTCTTTGTTCGTTCGCTTCCTGGCGCGGTTCGCGGACCGGGGGCGGCTCCGGCGCCCGCGGCACCGATCCCCGGCGGATGGCTTGGGCGATGGTCCGGGTGTCTGGCCTGGCTTTAACATTGGGCAGGGTGCCCTCGATACGAAACGGTATCGTCAGTCTCTCGCGCCGGTCCATCAGATAGCGGACCATTCGGTTGTCGCGCAAGAATTCCTGGGAAAGGCGCGGTGACAAGACCAGCAGGCCGTTCCATCGGGTGGTCCGATCGAAAGCGATCCACCCGGCGAACAGGATGTCATAGTCGGGGGTCGAAAGCAGCAAATTCCCGCTGCGAATTCGTTGCTGATCGATGGTGAAACTAGCTTTCAGCGTGTCGAAAGGAGTGTCGCGCCGCGCCAGGAGATCGGTAAGAACTTCCGATAAGCGGGACGACAACCGGGTCGGCGCCGAGGCTCCGCCGCCCTTTCGAAAAATCTCGGCGATCAAATTAAAGTCCCTCAACGTCCCACGGAGAACGACGATCTCGCCGGATCCTTTGAGGCTTTCGCGCATAGTGACGTTTTTGCGCGCCATGGCGTCCAACTGGCCGCGAAGGTTGAGCTGCCCGTCGAGGCGGTCTTTTAGCTGGGGCAGCCTTTGCGCCAATACATCGCGCAGATTCATCGATTCCATCTGCGACGCCCAGGCGAATTGTTGCAACTCCTCGCCGCCGAAGACCCAGGAACCGTCGGCGCGCAGGGTGCCGCCCAACGCTTGCAGCGAAAGATTTTTGACGCTGACCCCAGACGGCGCCCAGGCGAATTCGGCGCGAAGATTGCGATAGGTCGTGTCCTGTAGGCTGCCTTCGGTGGAAGCGATGGAGCCCTTGATCACTGGCACGCCATTTGGCGCTCGCAGCTCCCCGCTGGCGGTTACATCCTTGAGGCGGGCGGACTCGCTGAACGATAACTCCGGCAGGTCGGATAGATCGAGATTTGCCGATCGCAGCCGATAACTTGCGCTCGCCTCGACCGCAAGCGGCGCCGTGGCGGCCAGCGTGATGGTCGAGGAGCCCATGCGAAAATGGGCGTTCTCCACTTGCGCCTTATCACCTAAGAACGACACGTCGGCGTCGAGCTTTTCGATCTTCCGGCCGCTTTCCTTGTGTTTGAATTCGGCATCCGCGAACTTCAACTTGCCGTGCAGGTCCAGGGCGCCGCCGTTCGCCGCGAGATTGCGGTTGATCACGATATCCCAGTCGGCGACGCCGCGGGTAGCGGAAATCGGCAGGGGAGAAAAAAGTCTGCTCAAGGTGGCCACGGGAAGGCTTTGGCCGCGCAGCCTGAGTTGCCAACGTGTCTGGAGGGGTTCTTCGGCGAAACCGGAAACGGTCATTTTCGAACCGCCGAAGCTTAATTCGGACTCATGCAGGACGACGCTGTTTTTCCGCCGCGAGATTCCCGCTCGGAGGCGGGCCCTGGTTTTCACCGGCTTATGCAACCAGTTGCGATAGCGAAACTCGCTGCCATCGGCGTCGACCAGCGCGCCGATGCGCAGGTCTCTCCACGTTCCTTCGAATCGGCCGTGAATGCTTATGTCTCCATTTGTCACGAGGCTGGCAGGCAGATTTTGTTTCAGAAAAGATAGACTGCGGAGCTGTGCCAGGTTGACCGTTTTCACCGCCAGTTTCCCTTCGATTCGCGCGTCTTCCCAAGCTCGGCTTTCGGAAAACGCCACTGTGCCTTCCAGGATGGCGTTGTAATCCTCGGAGCCGAACAGAGGTACTTTGAGCGTAATGCCGCTGATGCGAGGCTCTTCGAGGGTCCCGGTCAGCTTCGCGCGTAAGGACAACGGGCCGGTGACGTCGAGTTCCCGCGGTATCTTGTCCCGAAAAAAAGCGACTGCGCGGGCGATCACAGGAACGCGCAATGAATCGAACTGAATATCGAAATTGACCGGCTGCCGCGCCCAGTTGAGTTCGCCGTCCGCGGCATTCCACTCGCCTTCAATGCGCACGTCGTGAACCAAACTCTCGGTGACCGCTGCGGCGAATTTGATCGTCGACCTCCGTTTCGAGTCGAGTCCTTCGACCTCCATGTCGACATTTTTGACCCGCATTTCGGCAGGTGTCTTAATCGACCGGTCGATGTATTCGAGGCGGCCGTTGAGCAAACGCAGTCTGGCAATGATCAATCTCACCGGCGGACGCTCTTTTCTCTGTCCGGCGCGCGGCCGGAAAGACGGCGCCGCTTCCTTTCTTGCTCTGGCGAGACCGGCGAGGTTCATGAGGCCCGTTTCATCGGTGATGATTTGGAGCTCCGGATCCTTGAAGGTCAGCGAATTGATGACCACCCGACCGCGAAACAGATTCCACACGCTCACCCCCAAGACTAGCTCTCTGGCGCGCACGAAGGGGGTTGCGGCAAAACGGGGATCGTCGGCGACGCTAAACTCCTTGGCGGAGAAACCGAGTCCGCCAAAAATGCTGGCTTCGAGCTTCTCGAAATGGATTTCCTTGCCGAGCACTCTTTGCAGTTCCTGGTGAATGTAGTCGCGGTTCTTGCTCGCCAGCAGATTGAACGCCTGAACCAAGCCGGCAATCGCGCCGGCCAACGCAAACGCGACCAAGAGCAGCAAAATGTGTTTTCGTGAGATTTTCATATTGCCCGCGGCGAGCTCGAGACCTGGCGCTCAAATGCCGGCGTTAAGTCCAGCCAAAATGTCGCATGCGAAAAGAAACTGCGACCAGCGCCGCCGCTCGCAATGGGGTCCGTGCCTGCCGTCTTGCGCCTGGGCGGGCGGCAGATGGCACGGATTCGAGGAGAAACCGCCTAGTTGATTCGCTCCACGACGGTGGCGATACCCTGGCCGACGCCGATGCACATGGTCGCCAGGCCGTAACGGCTGTTACGCCTTTTCATCTCGTGGATCAACGTTGTCATGATGCGCGCGCCGCTGCAGCCGAGCGGATGGCCAAGGGCGATGGCGCCGCCGTTCACATTTAACTTGTTCAGGTCGATCTCCAACTCCCGAACGCAGGCGAGCACCTGCGAGGCGAAGGCTTCGTTCAATTCGACGAGATCGATTTGTTGCATCGTGAGGCCTGCTCTCTTGAGCGCTTTTTGGGTCGCCGGAATCGGCCCAATGCCCATATAGTTAGGATGAACTCCGGCGGTCGCCGACGCGACGATGCGAGCCAATGGCTTGAGCCTGAGCTGCTCCGCTTTCTGGGGCGTGGTCACGAGCAACGCGGCGGCGCCGTCGGAGAGCGGCGATGAGTTGCCTGCGGTGATCGTACCGCCCTTTTTGAACGAAGGCTGGAGCGCGGCGAGCTTTTCCAAAGAGGTGTCGGCCCGGGGGCCTTCGTCTTTGTCGTAGATGAGCGGCGCGCCTTTGCGCTGGGCAATCTCAACGGGCATGATCTCATCCTTCAAGCGCCCTTCCTGCTGCGCCCGGACGGCTTTCTGGTGGCTCGCGAGCGCGATCTCGTCCTGGTCCTTGCGACTGATCTGGTATTTTTCGGCGACGTTTTCCGCGGTTTCACCGTTGTTAATCAGCGAATAGAGCTCTCCCATCCGTTTGTTCGGGAAGCGCCATCCCAGCGAGCTGTCGTACATCGTGACATCGCCACGCTGAAACGGACTCGCCGGCTTGCCCATCACCCAGGGTCCCCGGGTCATGCTTTCGACGCCGCCGGCGACGAAAAGATCGCCGTGATCGGTTTCGACGGCGCGGCCGGCCTGGTTGATGGCTTCGAGACCGGAGCCGCACAGACGGTTTACCGTGGTGCCGGGAATGGTGTAGGGGAGGCCCGCCAGCAGCGAAGCGTTGCGCGCCACGTTGCGCGAATCCTCACCCGCTTGATTGGTGCAGCCGAGGTAAACATCCTCGATTTCTTCCTTGTTGATGCCGGCCTTTTCGATGAGCTTGGCGATGATGGTGGCCGCCAAGTCATCGGTGCGGATGTCTTTTAAAATACCTGCAAGCCGACCCATCGGAGTGCGCACGGCTTCTACGATAACGGCTTCTTTCATGATTTCACCTTACCTTCACTGTAATTGTAAAAACCCCGGCCGACGGCTTCACCGAGGAAACCGGCCGCAACCAATTTTTTGAGCAGCGGGGCCGGACGGTAACGGTCGTCGCCGGTCTCGCGCCCCAGCCCTTCGAGCACCGCCAACAATTCGTCCAGACCGATCTGATCGCCCCAGCGCAGCGGCCCCTGCGGATAATTGACGCCGAGCTTCATGGCGACGTCGATCTCCTCGGCGGCGGCGACTCCCTCTTCCAGACTCCGCGCCGCTTCATTGATGATCAAGCTGACGATGCGCGGGAAGGTCAGCCCGGCCGCGTCCTTGACGCGCACCGTGTTCTTGCCGAGAGCTTTAAATAACTGTTCAGCCGCGCTCATCGCGCTCTCGGCGCCGCGCAGCCCGGCGGCAAGTTCGATAAGCTTGCGGTCTTTGAGCGGATAGAAAGTCGCGAAGCCGACGACGCGCTCCGGCCGGGTGACCCAGGAAGCGAGATAAGTCGTGCCGTGGCCCAGGCAGGATGTGATGATCACCGAATCATGGGTCAGAAAAGCGTCGAGCTTTTGCAATAGGGGCTTTTTTTTCTCCGCGTCGCCGGCGCAGGTTTCGATCACCACGGGCGTGTCGGGGGCTAGATTGCTGAGTTGCGGCAGCAGCGCCGACGCGACGCCCTTTTCGCGGCAAAGGCCGTGAAGGTCTTGGGCGAGCCGGCTTTCGCCGAGGATGGCGACGTTATTTTTTTCCATAGACGTAAAAGCCCCTGCCGGTCTTGCGCCCCAGGTTTCCGCCCATCACCATGCGTTGGTGAATCGGGCTGGGACGGAGTCTCGCGTCTTCGAAAAACGAATGGTAAAGCGACTCGGTGGCGGCAAAGTTGATATCGTTGCCGATCAGGTCCATCAGCTCGAAGGGGCCCATGCGGAAGTTCCCCGCTTCCTTCATGATCCGGTCGACGGTTTCCACGGTCGCGCCGCCGTCGCCCAAAATGCGCAGCGACTCATTGTAAAAGGGGCGGGCGATGCGGTTGACGATAAAGCCCGGCGTGTCCTTGGCGCGGGCCGGGGTCTTGCCGATGGCGCGCACCAGCGCGGTGGCTTTCTCGACGGTTTCGTCGGTGGTGCGGTCGCCCTGAATGACTTCCACCAGCGCCATCAAGGCCGGCGGATTGAAAAAATGCAGCCCCAGGATTCGCTCGGTATGCTGCGTGCTCGCCGCAATCGCGGTTACGGAGAAAGAAGAGGTGTTAGTGGCGATGAGGGTTTCCGGGCCGCAAATGGCGTCGAGTTGTTTAAAAATATCGCGCTTGAGCTCGAGTATTTCCGGGGCGGCCTCGATGATCAGGGTGTAGCCCGCGAAATCTTCAAGCTTCGTCGTGCTGCGCAGCCGATCAAGGACCTGCTGCTCTTCTTCGGCGCTGATCTTTCCTCTTTCGCGGCTGCCTTTAAGAAAACTGGCGATGCGGCCTAGACCGGCGTCGATGAACTCCTGCTTGATGTCGTACAGGAGCGTTTCAAAGCCAGCCTGCGCCGCCACCTGCGCGATGCCGGCGCCCATGGTGCCGGCGCCGACGACTCCGATTTTTTCAGTTTTGTCAGCCATAGCTTTTGTCGTTTCGGGTTCAAGGTTCAATGTTCCGAGTTCAACGTTGAACCTGGAACCTTGAACCCGGAACTTGAATCTATTTTCCCGTAAACGCTGGCGCGCGCTTTTCTAAAAACGCGCGCACCCCCTCGTCATAATCCGAGCTTCTGCCGGCGATCTCCTGTAAATGAGCTTCGTATTCGAGGTCCGATTCCAAGCTCGGCAAATTCGCGTGGTTCACCGCGCGCTTGATCAGGCCGATGCCGAGCGGCGCGGCGGCGATTCTTTCGACCACTTCTCTCGCAGCATGGGCGAACTCGGCGGCGGAAAACACGCGGGCGACGAGACCGATTCGCAACGCCTCTTGGGCGTCGATCGTATCCCCCAGCAGAAGCATCTCCATGGCCTTGCTGAGTCCCACGAGCCGCGGCAAAATAAAACTCCCGCCGGAATCCGGCGCCAAGCCGACGCGGACGAAGGACTGGATAAATTTCGCCTCTTCGGAGGCCACCCGCAGGTCGCATGCCAAAGCCAGATTACAGCCGGCGCCGGCTGCCACGCCGTTGACCGCGGCAACGACGATCTTCTCCATTTGGCGGATTTGCCGGATCATCGGGTTGTATTTCTCGCGCAGCGACGCGCCGAGAGAGCCTTTCTGCTCCGGCGTGCGGCCTTTCAAGTCCTGACCCGCGCAAAAGGCGCGCCCCGCGCCGGTGATCATCAAACAACGCACCGCTTGATCGCGCTCGCCGTCTTTCAATGCCTCCAGCACGTCCTGGTTCATCTGCGGCACGAAGGCGTTGAGCGATTGCGGCCGATTCAGGGTAATCGTCGCCACGCCCTGGACTTTTTCGTAGTTGATGGTTTCGTACGCCACGGGCGAATCTCGTTTACCTACCTTTGAACTCGGGCTTACGTTTTTCCAAAAAGGCCTTCATGCCTTCGGCGCGATCTTCGGAGGCCAACAGCAGATAGAAAGATTTCCGTTCGAACTCCAGCCCTTCATCGAGCGGCACGTTCGCGGATTTTAGCACCGCTTCCTTGGCGGCTTTAATCGCGAGGGCGGGCTTGGCAGCGATTTTTTTCGCCATTGATTTGGCCTCTTCCAGCAACAGCTCCACCGGCACGACCCGGTTCACCAGGCCGAGACGCTCCGCCTCCGCCGCACTGATAAAGTCGCCGGTCAGCACCAGTTCCATCGCCCGGTGCTTGCCGATCACATGGGTCAGTCGCTGGGTGCCGCCGCTGCCGGGAATGATGCCGATGTTCACTTCGGGCTGGCCGAAGCGCGCCGTCTCCGAAGCGATGATGATGTCGCAGCTCAGCGCCAGCTCGCAACCGCCGCCCAGGGCGAAGCCGCTGACCGCGGCGATCACCGGCTTGGTGATCTTGTTGATTTGATCGCGATAGGCGAGCCGCTCCCGGAGTTTTTGATCGAACGGCCCCTTGTCGGCCATTTCCTTGATGTCCGCGCCGGCGGCAAAAACCTTCTCGCCGCCGGTGACGATGATCACGCGCACATCGTCATCCCGATCGAGTTCCTGCATGGCCAGAGACAGGTCTTTGAAGAGGCCGTAGGAGAGCGCGTTCAACTGCGCGGGCCGGTTGAGCGTGACGACCGCGAGAGGATCCTCTTTCTCAACCAGAACATTTTCGTATGTCATTCTACCGTGAGCTATACACTACGATAGGGGTCTGTTCAAGGTTGGTTTTTTACTGCTATGATCGATGCGGATGGCTTTGATGATTCGAGCGATCGTTTTTGATCTCGGCGGCGTCCTGTTCTCTGAAGGAAAATCCGTCGCTTTAGAAAAGCTGGCGGCGGCTCATGGCTATGAGCGAAGGTTAGTCGGCGCGATCTTGTCGTCGCCGGAGAGCATTCAGTTGCGCAAGGGACTCATTCCCGATGAGGATTTCTGGCAGTGGGCACAGCAACGGCTGCCGTCGGGTTACGACAGCCGCTTGATCCAGCAGGAATGGTACAATGGCTACGTTCTCGACAAAGATATTTACGAGCTAATCGCAAGTTTGCAAAAAAAATACTCGATGATTGCATTTTCGGGAAATATCAAAAGCCGCGTCGCTTTTTTGGAGGAAAAATATCACTTCCGCCACCTCTTCGATATCGAAGTGTATTCCTTCGATTTTCACATGACTAAACCCGAGCCGGAGTTTGTTCGGGTCATGATCGAAAGGTCGGGTGCGCGGCCCGAGGAAATCGTTTATATCGAGGACAACGAGTCCTATGCTAAGCCGGCAAGGGACCTAGGCGTGAATGTTGTCATCTATCAACGGGGGGAAATCGAGCGACTGCGGCAAGAGTTGAGGCGGCAAGGAGTGGTGTGCTAACCGCGGCCCACTTTACCAAAAGAATTTGACAACCTCGCTCCTGGCGCATAAGTACCAATATATTGAAGGAGAGATTCCATGGAAGTTGCCATTTCCAGCCTGCTCTTTAAATCCCATCCGCTCGGCAAGGTGATCGACCTGGCGCGCGCTCAGGGCGTATCGTGGCTGGAGGTGTGGACCGAGCACCTTTGGCGCGACGACCAGGGTGATCTGCTAAAACGGCTGCGCCAATCCGGCCTTAGCCTATCCGTCCACGGCCCCATCGAGGATCTCAACATCACTTCCAGCAATCGAGGCATCAGAGAAGAATCGATCCGGCAGGTCCTTCAGGGCATCGAAGAGGCTGCTGACATGGACGCCAAGGTGATTACGATTCACCCCGGTTTTCTCACCGGCCGGCAGGACGCGCCGGACAGTATCTGGGACATGCAAATCAACGCCTTCACGCGCTTCGCCGCCAGGGGCGAACAGCTCGGCCTGGTTATTGCTATGGAAACAATGGAAAGGCGCAACAAGGAGGTGGTGATTCATCCCGAGATCACCAATCAGATTATCGACGCTGTGGCCATGGACAACTTCGGCGTAACCTTCGATGTCTCGCACGCGCACACGGTGATGGACGTGATCGAATTTATTCGCGCTCTGCGCAAGATCAGCCATATTCACATCAGCGATACCAAGGACGGAAAAGTTCATGTGCTCATGGGCCAGGGGGAAATCGCTTTCGGTGCGGTGCTTGAAGCGCTGAAAGAAAAATACGACGGCGCCCTGGTTATCGAAGGATGGAATCCGAAGGACGAGATGGGGATGGTACAGAAATCAACCGCGTTTCTCAATGCCCAGCTAGAGCAATTAGCAGCTTCATGAAAACTTCGACGAGGGAGGTGGAAGATGAATAGGCGTCCACGCAAGTTAAGTCTTACACTGCTTGCTGTATGTGGGATGTTAGCCTTGACCTCTGCCGTGGTTTTGGCTCAGGCCAAATCTCCGAGCAGCGTCTTGCTCTACACGTCCGTTCCACAGCAGTTGGCAACGCAGTTCGCGGATGCGTTTATGAAGAAGCGTCCGGATATCAAAGTGGAAATTTACCGCGCGGGCAGCACCGAGGTGGGCGCTAAAATCGCCGCCGAGCGTGAGGTCGGAGGAATCCGCGCCGATCTGCTTTGGCTCGCCGATGCGCCGATTTATTATGATCTAAGAAAGCGCGGCGAGCTATTGGGATACATTTCTCCTGAGGCGAAGGCGATACCCGCTGACCTTAAAGATCCGAAAGGGTTTTTCACTGGAGGGCGACTGATTAACATGATTATCGCGGTTAATACAGAAGTGACCCCGTTGAAAGACGCGCCCAAGTCGTGGAAGGATTTTCCCGATCACGGCAAGAAGGCGGTGATGGGCAATCCGCTGTATTCCGGTTCGAATTTCGTCACGGTCGCCGCCTTCGTGCAAAAGGACGGTTGGGGTTGGTTCGAGCGAGCGAGGGCTAGAGGGGTGGCCATCGTGCGCGGGAACTCCGAAGCCGCGACGGCCCTGGCGGGTAAAGAATTCGGTATCGCCATGACGCTGGATTATATTGTCGCGGGTTTGATCAAGAAGGGCGCTCCACTCGCTATCGTGTGGCCCTCGGAGGGCGCCATCTCGGTGCCCAGTCCGATTGCGATTATTAAAGGGACCAAGAACCCCGACGGCAGCAAAGCGTTCGTCGACTACGTGTTGTCGAAAGAGGGTCAGGAATTTCTGGTCAAGCAGGAGGTGATCCCGGTACGGGATGATGTCAAACCTCCGCCGGGGCAGCCGTCGGCAAAAAAGATCAAGTTTCTGCCGATTCCATACGAGTGGGCGGCCGACAACGCGCCGGCGATCCGAGAAAAATTCGAGAAGCTGATGCTCCAGTAGGCGGGCGCAGCGCGCATCAAGTCTTGCGAATGACAGCTTCCAGCTTTGACCGCCGTTATCTTTTGATGGCGGGGGCCGGCGTCTTCGTTCTTCTGGTCGTAGTTTATCCACTTTGGCAGGTCCTATTTAGAAGTTTCCTCGATGCCGGCGTTCTGTCTCTAAAAAGCTATCAAAAGGTTTTTTCCTATCCTAGTTACTACCGGGCTTTGCTAAACTCGGTTTGGATCTCTTGCGCAACCGCCGCGCTGTGCATGGTCCTGGGCACTCTTTTGGCTTTTCTCGTTGTGCGCACGGATCTTCCCGGGAAAACATCTCTCAGGACATTGCTCGTTCTGCCCTACGCACTCCCTTCGTTTTTTGCCGCGATTGCCTGGATCCAACTGCTAGGACCGCAAGGCTACCTCGCCAGGTTGTTGCTTCAAGTCTTCGGTTCCGCGGCCGTGCCTTGGAACCTCTATAGCGCCGGCGGCATCGTCTTCGTCCTTACGGTGCACTATTTCATCTTGGTTTTTATCACGGTGGCGGGCGCGTTGGAGCGCATGGACGCTAGCCTCGAAGAGGCGGCGCGCGCTTCGGGAGCCGGTACTTATCGGATCATGCGGGAGATCACTTTGCCCTTGGTGCTTCCCGCGATCGTAGCGGGAGGATTGCTGGCGTTTATCGGCGCGCTGGCCAATTTCGGCATACCCGCGCTTCTCGGCATGAGAGCGAGATTTTTCGTTCTTACCACCAGCGTCTATTACGCCTTGGCGATTCCCGATTTTGGTCTGGCTACGGCGCTGTCCAGTATGCTCGTGCTCGTGGCCTTGATCTCGATGGCGTTGCAATTCGGCATCCAGAAGGGGGAAAGCAGATATACCGTGATCTCAGGCAAGGCGGTTCACCCCGCCGAGCTCAAGCTTGGTGCGAGCCGGTATCCGTTGTTTCTATTTACCGTGGCGTTGGTCGTGTGCATTTCGATCATCCCGGTTCTTTCCATGGTCTTAACCGCGCTTATGAAATACTGGGGCGCGCCGCTGACCGCGGCCAACTTGACTCTGCAAAATTTCACCTATGTGCTCAAGCTCGAAACGGCGCAGAGAGCCGTTACGAATAGTCTCTTTCTTGGCGCGGTGGCGGCCACGGCGGCGATGTTTGTCGGCACCTTGATCTCCTATCTGCACGTTAAGGCAAAACTGAAGGGCAGTCGCGTGCTCGATTTTCTCGCCACGATACCCTACGCCGTGCCGCACACCGTCATAGCCATTGCCATGATCCTGGCCTGGGCGAAACCGCCGGTCAGCCTCTATGGCACGCTGTGGATTATTTTGGTGGCGTATTTGGCGGTTTACTTGCCTTTTGCGGTGCGAACCACCAACTCCACCCTGCAACAGGTTCATGATTCCCTCGAGGAAGCCGCCAGGGCATCCGGCGCGAAAATTTTTCCCCGGCTGCGGGATATCGTCCTGCCGCTGGCACGGCCGGGAATGATTGCCGGCTGGATTTTGGTTTTCATGCCGGCGCTCCGAGAGCTTACCGTATCCATTCTCCTCTATGCTCATCATACGGAGACGATCGGGGTGGTTGTCTACAATTTACAGGACGCAGGATACCGCGAGATCGCCGCAGCCCTAGCCGCCCTCGTCATGGCTTTGCTCATTGCCGGCAACATGGTTATCAGAAAACTGACCGGCGGTGTGGCGGGGTTTTAGTCAAAATGGAAAAAATCCGAATTTCGCATCTGAGCAAGAAATACGGCAAGGTCCTCGCCGTGGATTCGGTTACGCTGGCCGTTGAAGACAAGGAATTTTTTTCTCTGCTGGGACCGAGCGGTTGCGGTAAGAGCACGGTCTTGAGGTGCGTTGCCGGACTTGAAGTGCCTAGCGAGGGTGAAGTCTATATCGGTGCGACCCGTGTGAACTCGAGCGCGGACGGAATCAATGTCCCCACGGAGCTCAGACCGATCGGCATGGTGTTTCAGAATTACGCGGTCTGGCCCCACATGACGGTCCACGAAAACGTTGCCTATCCATTGAAGCTTAAGAAGTTGCCGAAAGAGATCATTGAAACGAAACTCAAGGACGCATTGCATACCGTGGGTCTGGAACGATTGTCGGACCGGTATCCCAGCCAGCTCTCCGGTGGAGAGCAGCAGCGAGTCGCCTTGGCCCGCGCGCTGATCAAGGAACCGGAGGTGCTGCTTCTAGACGAGCCGTTAAGCAACCTCGACGCGAAGCTGCGCGAGCAGATGCGCTTCGAGCTGAAAGACTTGCAGCGCCGAACGGGCATCCCCATCCTCTACGTGACTCACGACCAGGCGGAGGCGCTGGCCATGTCGGACCATCTCGCCGTCATGAACGCCGGCCGGATCGTTCAAGTTGGCACGCCCGCCGAGATCTACACCTGCCCCGCCGACCGTTTTGTCGCGGACTTCATCGGTCTGATGAACTTTGTTCCCGGGCGCATTCTCAGCCGGAATGGAGAAGAGGCCACGGTAGAGTTTCTCAGCGGTCATCGCCTTAGCGTCGCCGACCGCAGCGATCTGAGCGGCGAATGCCTCGTCGCGGTGCGCCCTGAGGATATCTCCTTAAGCCCAGCGGGTCCGATTCGCTGCCGAGTTGAGGTGCGCAGCTACGCGGGACATCTCATCGATTACAAAGTCAGGGCCGGCGGCGCGGTGTTGCGCGTTCAAACCGCCAAGACGGAGGTCTATAAAGAAGGAGAAGAACTTGGTCTCGCGGTACAGCGAGCGATGCTCTTTGCGCCTCGCGAAAGCTAAATCAAAGCGGCCGCGGCCATCATCTTCGCTGTGTTAGTTTAGAACGAGAAAACTACCCGTCGCGGGCTTTTTTCCGAGCGGCAAGCTTTTTAGTCTGGCGCTTTCGCTGCCGCAAGCACACCGCTGCCCCGCCCTTGCCCGATGGATCATCGATGGCCTGACAGGCCATACAGGCCGGGCAGATCCATCCGCCGCATTGACAGCGGCCCCCGGCCTTGTTCTC
>JACPFE010000759.1 GCA_016183145.1 Deltaproteobacteria bacterium
AATCGGCAGTGGAAATCTGGACTATCGGGTCACCATCGACACAGGAGATGAAATCGAATGGCTTGGAGGGGAATTCAACAAGATGGCGGGAGAGCTCAAGGTCTTTTATGCCACCTTAGAACAAAAAGTGCAGGACAAAACCGTTGAGTTAGAGGAAACCAACTCGCAACTTGAACAGGCAAACCGTAGTCTTGTGAAGGCTAACAAAGCGAAAGATGAATTCCTTAATGTCATGTCCCATGAGTTGAGGACACCGTTGAATGTAGTGTCGGGTTATAGCCAGCTGGTCAAGGATGGGGTCTTAGGAACGATAAACCAGGAGCAGGAAAACGCCTTGGACAAAGTTATCGGTGGCGCGAAAGAGCTATTAAACTTGATCAGCGAAATATTGAGTGTCACCGGCATCGAAACTGGGAAAATCAGGGCGGAAATGTTTCAGATCCAGATGGGCGAGCTTTTAGACGATTTGAAATCAAACTACGACATCCTCTTAGACAAAAAGCTGACTTTCAAATGGGACTATCCCGCAGAACCTAGGATTATCAATACGGACGGAGACAAACTCAAGCATATTCTTCAGAACCTTATAAACAATGCTGTGAAATTTACCGACGAGGGAGCTATCACTTTTACAGCCCGGTATTTTCCGGAAACGAAGGTTGCAGAGTTCAAAGTTGCGGACACTGGAATCGGAATTGAGCAAGAGATGCTCCCTTCAATCTTCCAGAGGTTCCACCAATTAGACAGTTCAGATACCAGAAACCACGGCGGCCTCGGATTAGGTCTTTATATTGTCAAAAACTATATAGAGGTACTTGGAGGTCAGATCCAAGTAAACAGCGAACCTGGCAAAGGCTCTATCTTCGCTGTAACCATACCCTGCTGATGTTTATGTGGATATTGAGCGTGCGAATGGATTTGGAGTATGGGATTCAAACTTGGAACATTGAACCTTGAACGGGATGAATCGCGGGTCACATCTCCGTTGGCCTACGTCATTACTTTTCTTCGTTTACAAGAATAATCCGGCCTAATCCCGGATCGCCAGGGCGCCGCCGTCCACCGGAAGATCGACGGCGTAGATGAAATCGGAGTCGTCCGAGGCGAGAAACACCGCCGCCTTGGCGATGTCCATCGGCACGCCGCGCCGGCCGGCAAGATTTTTAAAGAAGCGATTCTCGGGCATTTCGTCCTGGCCGACCGGCGAACCGATGCGGTTCGGCGAAATCGAGTTGACGCGAATTCCTTCCGGCGCCAATTGCACCGCGATGGAGCGCGTGAGGTTGAGCACGCCGGCTTTCGCCGTGGTATAAGCCGTCGCTTCCTTTCGGCCCCAATGACCAGAGGTGGAGGCGATGTTGATGATTTTGCCCCTTCGTTTCTGGTCGATCATCACCCGGGCCGCCTGCCGGGTGCAATACCAGACGCTTCGCAGGCAAATGTTCATGACCCGATCCCACTCTTCCTCGGTAATATCGAAGAGCGTCTTGTGATCGGTCCAGGCGGCGTTGTTGACCAGAATATCGACGCCGCCGAATTCTTTGACAACGGTTTGCACCATTTTTTCAACGGAGCTCGGCGACGCCACGTCGCAGACCACGGCGATGGCCCGGCCGGGATTCTTGGCATTGATCTCGCCCGCTACCCGGCTGCCGCGCCCTGGGTCCAGATCGACCACCGCCACCCTGGCCCCTTCCTGAACAAACAACTTGGCGATGTCCTCGCCGATATTGCGCCCAGCGCCGGTAACGATGGCGATTTGATTTTGCAGTCTCATGATACCCTCCGTGAAAATTTTTCTTCCTGGTCCATAGCAAATGACCGCCAATAGTTCCAGACGCAAGAGTCCCCGACCCCTTCGGAGGTTAGCCGCGGCGGGAATGGAGACACTCGAGACGCGGGCAAGGCCAGTGGCGCGGCGCAGCCTTACAAGCTGATCTTTTCGGTGTAAAGATCTTTCAGAAACTTGCTGTTCTTGAGCTCGTCGACGAAACGTGGCTCGGTGATATCGGCAGGCTTGAGAGATTTTGACGGCTTTTCAATAGCGGCGCCGACATCCACCAATGCCTGCAGCGCTTCGCTGTTAAGTTCCGGCAGCGGGCGCAATTGCGCGGAGAAATTGTCGTACATGGCATCTACCGTGAGACCCTGATTGTGGGGAAAATATTTTTTCAGGATCGCCAGGCTGTCGTTACGCCGCGAAACGAAATGATGAATCGCATCGGCGTACCCTTTCATGAAGCGGCGCACGGTGTCTTCTTCCCTTTTGATGTACGAACGCGTCGTCATGAGAAGATCGGTCACCACCGGCACGCTCTTCAATTCCAAAATCTTGATTCCCAACTTTTGCGCTTCGGCGGCAACCTGCTGGTTCAAGGGTACGCCCTGCACCAGATTCTTCGAGAGGGCCAGCGCCCTCGCCGGAGCCAAGCCGGCGGCTACTAACTCGACATCTTTGGCGGGGTCCAAGCCGGCCCGCCGCAGGATCACTCGGGCGATCAAATCCGATCTCGCCCCGAGCGCCGAGACACCGACTTTTTTGCCTTTAAGTTCCTTGATCGATGAAAGACCGGTCGCCACCCCCATGCCGTACTGACCGAAGCTCACATGCGCGCCCACGACGGTGACGTCCGCCCCACCCGCCACTGGCTGGAGAATCGCCAGGGGATTGCCAAACCCGATGAGAAAGTCGACGCCGATGAGAGATTGAACCCCAGCGGAAAGTGTATCACGGATGGGCAATTCGTCGATGATCAAGCCATGCTTTTTGAACAGACCCGAATCGACACCGATGTAAGCCACCGCGGTGCCGAGTTCCCAGCCGGCATAAGCGAGTCGGATCTTCTTTGTATTGTCCGCGGCCGATGTTTGTCCCGCGCAAAGCGTTAACGTCGCCAATACCAGGCTCAAACGGGCGAGGCAACCGCCAAGGGTCGTTGGTGAGATCTTCATGCTTTAACCTTTATAGCCCACATTTCATCGCGGTCCAAGAGGCCAAGGTTGCCGCCCAACGAACGCAGGGCGTTCGACTCATAAATGTAACCCAAGTGTGGAGCCCCACGGCCTTACGGCCGTGGCACCTCTCCACACGCTTCGTAGGGCGGAACCCTCCGACCTTCGTCGGCCGTAGCCGACTTCGGACGGCGAAGGCCGAAGCGCACCCTCCTTCGCCAAGGCTACGGAGGGTACC
>JACPFE010000760.1 GCA_016183145.1 Deltaproteobacteria bacterium
AAACGCTCGTTGCCTTCGACAATCTGAAACATACGATCAAAGTGATCGACAACGCGCGTGTGGGCGAGGGGGCCAACCTACGCCGGGCCTATGACCAAAGTATTGCGAGAATTCGCAAGGTGATTTCGTCATTGCGACGGAAACCGCGCGGCATCGAGCCGCGAGATTTGACCCAAGGCAAGGGCACCGGAAAGTTTCGCTCCAATCTCACTCAAGAGGGATTTAAAAAAGCCGTCATCAAAGCCAAGGAGTACATCAAAGCCGGCGACATCATCCAGGCCGTGCTTTGCCAGCGGCTCGAAACCGAGACCGAGTCGGATCCGTTCGAGATCTATCGCGCGCTGCGGTTCATTAACCCGTCCCCCTATATGTTCTATCTAGAGCTGGAGGATCTTCGCGTCATCGGTTCTTCGCCCGAGACCATGGTCCGGCTCACCGGCGATATCATCGAGCTTCGTCCCATCGCCGGCACGCGCCGGCGCGGCGCCACACCCGAGGAGGAGCGCGCATTGGAAGCCGACCTGCTCGCCGATCCCAAAGAGCGCGCCGAGCATATCATGCTGGTCGACCTGGGGCGCAACGACGTCGGGCGCGTCGCCGAGATCGGTAGCGTCGAAGTCAACGAGCTGATGGCCATCGAGCGCTATTCCCACGTGATTCACATCGTCTCCAACGTGCGCGGCAAGCTGGCCGCCGACAAGACGCCTTTCGACCTCTTCGTCTCGGCTTTTCCCGCGGGGACGGTATCCGGCGCGCCGAAAATCCGCGCCATGCAGATCATCAGCGAGTTGGAACCGCAAAAGCGCGGGCTCTACGCCGGCGCCATCGGCTACTTCGGCTATAACGGCCACCTGGACACCTGCATCGTCATCCGCACCATCATCATGAAAGGCAAGAAAGTTTTTATCAACGCCGGCGCCGGCATCGTCGCGGACTCCGATCCCGCCTCCGAGTATCAGGAGACACTGAACAAAGCCCGCGCCATGCTCGGAGCCATAGAACTCGCCGAGCAGTGGAGGAAGCGATGATTCTGCTCATCGACAATTACGATTCCTTCACCTACAACCTTTATCATTACTTGGGCGAGCTCGGCGCTGACGTCAGAGTATTTCGCAACGATAAAATCACTCTGGATGAGATCGAGGGGTTACGGCCCGAGAAGATCGTCATATCCCCCGGCCCCTGCACCCCCAAAGAAGCGGGCATCTCCTGCGACGCCATCAAGCGCTTCGGCGCTCGCATGCCAATCCTTGGGGTCTGCCTCGGCCATCAATCCATCGGCGCCGCCTTCGGCGGTGAGGTCATTCGCGCGCCGTCGATCATGCACGGCAAGCTTTCGGAAGTCACCCACGACGGCCAAACCATTTTCAGCGGGCTCAAAAATCCCTTCGCCGCCATGCGCTACCACTCGCTGGTTATCGACCCGCAGCGGTTGCCGGCGGACTTGGCGGTAACCGCCCGCACCGCCGATGGCGTCATCATGGCCGTGCGCCACAAGCAATTCCCCATCGAAGGCGTGCAATTCCATCCCGAGTCGATTCTCGCCGAAGAGGGAAAAAAGCTTCTCAAAAATTTTCTCGAATATTATTGAGGACGCGTGAAGCTTCTCTGCTTTCAGGCGAAGCGCTTCCGCTGGCAAACCCACGCCAAGACGCTTCCCGATGTGCCCGACCAGGACGTCGAAGAGGAAGTCGCGGAAACCCTGGTGGCCTTCATCCACGCCGAGGCATCCGATGAGATTGAGGAAAGAAGAACTTCAGTTCTGCGCCAAACGCTCAAGCACATGAAGTGGCTGGCCAATAAGAGAGGGCTCAAAAACATCGTCATCCATTCGTTTACCCACCTTGGCGGCGCCACGGCATCCCCCGCCGGCGCCGAATCCATCATCGTTGCGCTGGCTGAGCGACTGCGTGAAACCGGCTATCAAGTGTGGATCACGCCGTTCGGCTACTTCTGCGAGTGGACTCTCGACGTCTACGGCGAGAGTCTCGCAAAAGTCTGGAAAGAGATTCGCTGACGAAGGTCAAACCGGATTTCTCGCTAGTGTCCCGGAACCAAAGTTCATTTACAAAATCGGCGGCCCTCTGTCGTCATTCCCGCGCAAGCGGGAATCCAGCTGGGGACTGGCTACTTTTTCGGCTTCCAAAAAGTTGCCTGTCCCCTTTCCGGAAGCTGGATTCCGGCTCGCCCCCCGCTTCAGCCTGAGGCTGATCCGTCCTCTGGCGGATTCGCGGGGGTTGGCCCGCCTGCCAGGGCGCGGGCAGGCCGGAATGACAGTCGAAATATGTTGCGAATTTCGGAAACACCACGCTAGGCTTCCCTCCGAGAAATCTGTACCACCGGCCAGGCTTCACCGATTCTCCAGGCGTGTTATAATGACTTCGCTTCACTCAAGCAGATCGGAGGATTGACATGAAAATTCATGCAGGAAAGGCGGCGATATGCCTTACGGTTCTTGTGAGCGCCTTGACACTTTCAGCGTGCAAAGGAAAAGACTCGGAACTAAAGGATCTTCCCGATCTCAACGCCCTAATCCGTCCCTATGTGACGACCGCCAACGCGACGGTAAAATCCGGTCCGGGCCCTCAGTTCCGCACCATCGCCCAGATCCCGCAAAACGCAAAGGTCCAGGTCGTCGGCAGAGACGGCGACTGGGTGCTGATCGTGTCGAAAAAGGGCAATGCCCCAGGCTTTATTGAATTGGCATCCGTGAAACCAAGTTCAGGGGAGGAACAGGAATCCGCTGCTCCCAAGGTTGAAGGTCAATTTGAGACTCTAACCGGCACGCAGGTGCGCAGTGGGCCCGGTGTCAATTATCCGGTGGTCGCGGATATCGGCAAGGGAACCAAGATCAACGTCGTAGGGGAAGAAAATGGCTGGCTCAAAGTCGAATCGAAACGCGGCAACAAGCCGGGTTACGTCGACGCGAGCCTGGCGAAACCGATCACAAGTCGTTGACGTTTAGAGCTTCAGTAGCCCCGCGGCCGTGCCACCCAAGATGGCCTCTTTCGTTTGGTCCTTTAGGTCGAGCTGCCGGATGGCGTCGATATAGCCGCGCAGCTCCCGCATTCCTTTGCCGGTATCGGTGTTCACGCCGGTGAAATCCTGCGGATAGTCGCTGGCAAAAACCAATCGTTCCGGGCGAATGCCCTGAAGCGCGCAATTGAGCGCCACCAAACCTCCCTCGAATCCGGCCATGTCAAAATAAATCATGTCGTAATAATCGGCGAAGGGCCGCTTGAGCGTGCCGAAGCGGTAACCTTTGCAGACCAAGCGGTCTTTGACGGCGGCGATGCCGCCGCCGAAGTGCGCCATGACGATCTTTAGACTTGGAAAGCGATCGAATATACCGCCGGCGATTAATCGCGTGGTGGCCACGGTAAGATCGACCTCTCGGCCCAATACGCGCGGCAGATCGTAATCTTTCAAATGCTCGTATCCCGTCGGCACCAGGGCCGGGTGGACAAAAACCGGGACATCCAGCTCACAGACCGTTGCATAAAAATCGTAG
>JACPFE010000097.1 GCA_016183145.1 Deltaproteobacteria bacterium
GCGCTAACCGATACAAGGCGTCTCTATCCGGCTGCTCCCAAGCGAGCCACCGCGCCAATGTTTGCGGGTGAAATGCCTTCTCCTCGGCGTACTCGCGAATCTCCGGCTCCGACATCTTCCATCTCCTGGACAAATTCTCCTAGCACCGCTTCATAGCCGCGCGCGGCCGACTCCTGGCCGCGCTTCATCGCCCCCTGCGCCAGCACGGCAATTTTGCGCCGTAGTGTATCGACAACCCATTCCCTTTTCTCGCCGCCCACTCCCGCGCGCAAAAGTTTTTGCAGGGCTGCGACGCGATAGCGGTCCATGCCCCACAGAGAATGGGACAACTGATCGGCGTGGCCGCCCCGTTTAATTACCAATTGAGCCGCAATCAGCGGCACCGGATGATCGACGGCGATGCGCAACCAAAGATCATAATCCTCGCAGACCGAGAAGCTCTCATCGAAACCGCCCGTCTCATCAAAAAGCTTCTTGGTCATCATCACCGCTGACGGGCTGACCAAACAAAGCTCAAGGCTCGCCCGGAAGATATCCCCACTGGGTTTGCGATGCTTCGCCTTGGGATTGACTCTCTTGCCGTACCGGAGCCAAGTTTCCTCGGTCTGACAAATTTGCATCTCCGGGTGTTCCACCATGAACGTTGTTTGCACCGCCAGCTTTTCCGCCAGCCAAAGATCGTCGGAGTCGAGGAATGCGAGGTAACGACCGCGGGCCACGTGCGCGCCGTGATTGCGCGCCGCCGATACACCGCATCGGGACTGGACCATGATCCGAGTATCGCCCCCCAGAGCCGTGATTCTTTTCGCGGTCCCATCGCGCGAACCATCATCGACCACGATAAGCTCAAAGTCCTGGAAACTCTGCGCCAACACAGACTCCACAGCCTCGCCGATCATCGGCCAGCGATTGTATGTAGGTATGATGACGCTGACAGTTGGCGGCATGTCTATCTTCAAACAATCCAATGGTGAATCGCGTTTAAGGATGGAACGCTGGCGGAGCTTGCGAACGACGCTGTCAGACAAAGCTCTCCATCTTTTTGAAAAATTGATCGACCATCATCTTGGCCACGCCGTTAAGCATGCGCTGGCCGACGCTCGCGATCAATCCGCCGATCTTGGCGTCCGTACTGTACTTGAGCAGGGTCTTTCCGTCGCTTTCTTCCAGATCGATCGCGACGTCGCCCTGCATAAAACCTGGCCCGCCCGATCCTTCGCCGCTGAGAACGTAGTGGGACGGCGCCCGCTTGTCTTTGATCGACACTTTTCCCTTGTAGTTCCCTTTGACCGACGCGATGCCGACCTTCATCATCGCCTCGTACTGGTCCGGCGCGACTTCGTTCATGCTCTCACAGCCGGGGATGCATTGCGCGATGATCTTCGGATCGAGCAGGACCTGCCAAACCCGGTCCCGGTGGGCGTTAAACGTGTAAGTTCCGTCAATTTTCAAGAAGAACCTCCCTTGTCTTAAACGCTCGATGAACTCTCGCCGCACGCGGATTGACTGGGCCTGCACATTTCTCTGCGGTTAGAGAAACATAACTTTCAATGGGACAAAAAACAACTCCGGCGCCAGGCATGGTTATAACCGGCTCGAATCGAATCGCTTCGTTGACTTAGAGCGCCAATCCCGTTATTAAAAAGAGGTTATTTTCCGCCAGCGAGCCGTTAGCTCAGGCGGTAGAGCATCTGCCTTTTAAGCAGAGGGTCGCCGGTTCGAATCCGGCACGGCTCACCACCGCGTCCCCGTCGTCTAGCCCGGCCCAGGACACCGGCCTTTCACGCCGATAACACGGGTTCAAATCCCGTCGGGGACGCCAGATTTCCTATCGAACGAGCGCTTTTTAACGTCTTGAACTCTTGACGTGCACCATAATTCGAGCCATCCTCAGCACCCGTTCAGGAGAGCTGGCGTATGGCAAGAGTTGTTCCAAGCGATGTTGTTAAGGTAATCGACCAACTTTTTCCCGGAAACTTGTTCACGCACTCCCGCTCGGGACAGGTTTCTCGCGGCGCAGCGGCGCAGGTCGTGAATGAGCAGCCCGTCGACTCCGGCCTTGCGGCATGCCGTTTTCCAGACCTTGCGGAAGTCCCCTATCTTTTTCCCATCCAGGTGAAAGACGAAGGGACAATCCAGGCGCCGCGCCTTCGCTCGCTCTTGGATGACTTCCCACAACCGGCCCGCCAGCGGCAACACCCACGGCTCCCCGTTCTTGGAATCCTCGGCCTTGAGCCTCGCCGTGCGCCCGTGCATGTCGATCTCTTTCCACTCCAGGTTTCTCGCCGCCGATTTTCTCCAGCCGCCATAGTACAAAAATTCTACGAGCGGTTGGAGATGATCCGACAGTTCGCCCAGGAGCCGGAGAAAGTCCCCATGCTCGACAAAGCCCTGTCTCACCTTCTCACCGCCAAGCATGTAGAACTTCGGCCGCCGCGATAGTTTCCCCGCCTCTATCGCAAGGGAAAACATCCGGCGCAATGTTGCGCATTCGCGGTTGATTGTGGCCACGGAGGCTTCCTGTTCGCGCCTGCAGAGCTGGTAGGACTTCAGTCTGTCCGATGAAATATCAACGGCACGGTCGAACCCGAAGAACGCGCGAAGGTGCCTGATGTTGTTCAGGGCAGCGCTCTTGAGCGACCGGCGCCCGTTCAGCTTGTAGTCCGTCACGAGCCCCTCGACGAGATTTTCGAAGGTCACTTTTTCCTCGTCGGCTATGAATCTCCCCGCGTTGACTTCTGCTAACCGGCGTTTGAGCAGCTTCAGCGCAACGGCCTCTTTCTCAGTATGCGAGCTTTCCCGGATCTCCCGACCGTGATGGTAGAACGAGACCCAGTAGACGCGGCCACGGACGAAAATCCTGCCCATGCCGCGCATGACTTTTTTCATCTCCTTGTCCTCCTTTTGGGTTTTTGCATGAGCGCCACGTACCGGACCGCAAGCTCTGTGACGAGCAGTATTCTCTGCTCCCCCCTTTCCATGCGCGCCACCGAAGTCGATGTCATCCCCAGCCGTTCCGCTAGCTCCCGCTGGGTGAATCCCATCGCTTCCCTTGCGCGTCGCAGCTCGTGCCCGTTCATGTTGTACATTATGTACTACACGGTCCGGGTTCATGTCAAGCCGCCCTCGACTCCACCCACTTGTTCAACTCCGCCGCGTCGAATCGAATGCCGCTCCCCCCGATCTTTTTCCCGCCGATCTTGTGCCAATTCTTGTAGACCCAATCCTTCGAGTAGCCCAAGAATTCCGCCGCCTGCTCGGCGTTCAGCAACCTTCCCGCCCGCGCCGAAGGCAGCGCCTTTAGTTTCTGCTCGACAACATCGGCCACGATCGCGCGCAACTCTTCGACGGA
>JACPFE010000098.1 GCA_016183145.1 Deltaproteobacteria bacterium
CTGGTGGTCGTCAGACAAATCGTCGCGGCCCATGGAGGCAGCATCACCTATTCGAGCGAACCCGGTACGGGCACTACCTTCCGTTTAGCGCTGCCTCAAGCCGCTCGACAACATGAACCTGCCGCCCCTGAGCGCCGCTAGTCCGGACTATTCACGGCGTGAGGAAGAACTACGACACTGTGTCAATCGAGGAGCGAGCCTGGAGGAGCGAAGGCAAAAAGGATGTTCAAGGTTCAATGTTCCAGGCCTGCCCTGAGTTCGGCGAACGGGTTCAACGTCTTAATTCGTTTCCGACTTTGAGCCTTGAACTTTGAACATTGAACTCTGATCTCCGTGCTCGCTCCGGTGGGCTCGCGCCTCGATTGCTGTCACGCGTGGGTAATCTCGGGCTCAATTTTGATCACGGCTTTGATCGAATTTGAGATGAAACAATTGTCCTTGGCTTTTTCCAAAATGCGCGGCATGCGCGGGACGTCGTTGGCGGAAGCGAGTACGACTTTCGGTTTGACGATGATCTCGGTGATCTGGAAAGACGCGCCTGGAATCTTCTCCAGTCTTCCTTTGGCCGTCGACGAGACGCTGACCAGGGAGATTGTGGAAAATTCCGCGATGGCAAGCAACGTGAGCAAATAGCAGCTATTAAGTGACGCGACTAGAAGATGTTCCGGGGACCAATGGTCGTCGCGCCCCTTGAACTCCGGCGGCGCGCCGGCTTGAATCTCCGGCAGTTTAGCGCCGCGCAGACTCAACGCCTTTTCTCCCTTCCACTCCGCTTCTGTCTCGTAATGAAACACCGCCGCTTCAGCCATCTAACTGCTCCTTTCGGTTCGATAGCGCCGAGCCACGATGGCTCGGCAAATGTCACTGGGATTCCTCCTGTCCCACGAACTCGCGCAGTAAATCGGTGTAGGTAATCATGCCCACCAGTTTGTGCCCCTCGTCCACCACCGGCAGCCCGCCCACATGCCAGCGCAGCATCAGCTCGGCCGCTTCTTTGAGCGTTGTCTCCTGTTTGATGGTGACCGGATCAAAGACCGCCGCTTGCTGCACCGAGATCGACCAGACCTGAACCATCGCGTCTTCTTTGTTGGTGAAGGCAAGCGAAGGCCGGATCAAGCGGATGTCGCGGTCGGAGAGCATGCCAATCAATTTGCCCTGCTCGTCGACCACGGGCAAATGGCGAAAATGGCCGTGTTCCATCTTCCAGATAGCGTCCTTGAGTCCATCTTCGGGACTTACCGTCGCGGGATTCTTGGTCATGCGGTCTTTGACTTTAGCCGCTTTCTTATCTTTGCGCGACGGCGTTCTCGAAGCGCCCGGGAACGGGATATGTTTCATGTATTCCGTTTCGAGATTCTCGTATTCCACTAGCTGAACTCTTCCGTTGACCAAAATTTCCTCGACTTCTCTGGATGCCGCGGCGTTCTGTTCGATCCAAAAGGTGGCGGCGCCTTTTTCGACTGCCTCTCTTGCCAATTCTACGAGATCGAGCTTTTCCCCCGGATACACTTGAACAATGTCGATCCGTTTGGGCACGTCGCGGAGCTTAGAGTAGCAACGAAGGCCAAGCAAGCTCTCCCGATCAGGCACAACCGGTATGACTTCAAGGCCCAACCCCAAGAGCTTTTCCATGGCGATAAAGCTGGCGCTGTTGGGATCGCTGCTCCCGCCGACGATCGCTACGCGACGGCAGTTTTCAAGGATCGCCTTGCGTTGGCGTCGGAGCAGATAAACCTTGCGAGCCATATCTCCTTCCCAGTACCGGTGGATTTGCTCAGCCCTTCGTTGGCTCGGCGTGGGCTCCCGGTTGATTTCCGTTGCGGACATCGTTCCCTCCTTTCAGGCAAACAACCCCGGCGGTGGGCGGATTTCTCGCCGTCAACCGCGTACCCCCTTATGCGAAGACAAATCTTCCAGCGTTTCAACGAGCAAGACGCATACCATGTTCCTACCGTGAAGTTTCAAAGGCTAAACCCACCGCATTGCCGGGAATGCGAAAAAGAAAGCCGGCGATTTGCAGCGCCGCGAACCCCATGCGACGATCGCCCGGTAGATGGCAATTCTTAGACATCGCCCCTCTCGCCAGCCAACTTGAGATACCATTCCGGCAGCGAGTACTCATCCGCACGATACTGCGGCCGGTAACCTTTGATGTCGAGGATCGGCGTGCGGTCGAAGAAATCCAAGCCCTGTACGATGATTCGGTTGCCCTCACGCTTGCGAACGCGCACCAGCGTGAGACCAATGGGATTGGGCCGCGTCGGCGAATCCAGCGCGAAGACTCCAAGCAACGGCAGCTCGTCGAGCTTGTAGCCGCGCCGCAACAGGCCCCGCGGTTTCACCTTGAGGGGGCCGATCTGCTCCGGCCTCAGCCGGTCGAAGTAGACAAGCACGAACAAATGCGAGTAACCGTCGATCCCCTCGAGACCCTCGGTGAACTCGGGATAAATTTCGATCTCGCCTTCTCGATCTCCTTTCTCCCTCACTTCCGCCTCGCTGGCTTTGGTATGAATAGCGCCGATCGGTGTGAATCGAATTTCCATCATAATCTCCTTCTTCTCTTGCCTCTTCCCCTCTTCCCTCAGGCCGTCAGAGTTATCGCGCGGCGAAAACGAGCGGTCAGAAAGAATGCCGCGCCGATGAAGGCAATGGCGGCGAATTGGCGCCACACGACGTCAAACCCTGCGCCGCGATAGAGAATCGCCTGAGCGAAGCTCACGAAGTGAGTCGAGGGCGAAATCTGCATGAAATTTTGCAGCCATTGAGGCATGCTTTGGATCGGTGTCGTGCCGCCGGAGAGTAAAATCATCACCATGAAGACCGGAAAGGCCAGCAGCCCGAATTGCGGCATGGAGCGGGCCAAGGTGGCGAGAAAAATCCCCAGCGCCGTGCCGGAAAATAAATAAATCACCGTACCCAGCAAAAACAACGGTACGGAGCCGGCGATGGGAATTTCCAGGAGCCCCTGAATCACCAGCTTCAACGACAGTGTGGCGGCCAGAGTAATGACAAGGCCGTTGGCCAATACCTTGGCGGTCATGATCTCGGCGGGACGCACCGGCAGCACTAGCAGATGCTCCACGGTGCCGCGCTCGCGTTCGCGCATGAGCGCGGCCCCCGTCAGAACGATGGACAACATGGTGATCACGTTGATTAGCTGCACCACGCCCATGAACCACTTGCTTTGCAGATTGGGATTGAACATCGCGCGCGTGACTACCCCGACGGGCTCCGATGGCAGGGCCTGCCCCCGCTGGATGAAACTTCGCGCCTCCTGGCCGATGACCTGTTGAATATAGGAAGCTCCCTGGGCCGCCTGCGTGATGGCGGTGGCGTCGACGTTGATTTGCACGACGGGGCGGCGCCCGGCCGCCGCATCCGCCTGGAATCGCGGGGGGAAATCGATCACGAACGTGTATCGTCCCGCGTCCATCACCGCGTCGATTTCGCTCGCGTTGATCTCCTTGGGGAGCTGAAAATAGGGAGGCAGGAGCGCGTCGCGGATCGCCGCGGAGAGCGGCGAGCGATCTTCATCGGCGACCGCCACCGAAGCGTTTCTGAGCTCCGTTTGCGCGTGCTGCGCCGGCACGTACACCGCAAAGGTAAACGCATATACGATCAGCACCATCATCACCGCGTCCCGGCGCAAGCTGAGCAGCTCTTTGATCCCGAGTTGCACAATGTTTGTCGCTGACTGAGGCATCTTTAAGCTTCCTGGTCCTTGAGCAGACAAAGGCTTAGGCACAAAAACAGCATGACAAAGAGCGCCAGGGCGGCAAAACTCGGCGCCAGCGCCGCAAAGCCAAGCCCTTTGGTGAAGGCGCCGACACTAATGACCTGGAAATGGCTGCTTGGAAAAAAATAGCCGACCCACTTGGCGGCGCCGGAGAGCGACGACACCGGAGACATAAAGCCGGAGAAATTGATGCTGGGAACGATCGACAGTATGGCGGCGGCGAATATCGCGGCGATCTGGGTTTTAACGAAACTCGAGAGCAAGAGCCCGAAGCCAGTGCTCGCGGAGACAAACAACAACGCGCCCGCCGCCAAAGCGGCGGCGCTGCCCTGAACCGGCACGCGGAACAGAAACAGCGCCATCAACGTCAGACTGAGGAAGCTCAACAGCCCCACCGCGATGTAAACCGCTTGCTTGCCGAGGAGGAATTCCAGCCGCGTCACCGGGGTGGCGTACAAGTTCGTAATCGACCCCAGCTCTTTTTCCCGCACCACCCCAACGGCGGTCATCATCGCCGGGACCATCATCATTAAAACCATGATCACTCCCGGGATCATCGCGTAGACGCTCTTGAACTCCTGATTGTAGCGGAAGCGGGGCTCCATCAAGACGAGTTCCTCGCCCGACCCGGCGCCGGCCAACTCGGTCAAGTAGGCTCGGTGAACGCCCTGCACGTAACCGCGCGCGGTTTCGGCTCGGAACGGCATGGCGCCGTCCAACCATGCTCCCACCACCGGCCGCCGGCCACGCTCCCTATCCGCGCCAAACCTGTGGGGGATTTCAATGGCAACGGTAATCTCCCCACTCTGGAGCCGCCTTTCGAGTGCCGCCTGATCACGGATCGGCGGCTGCTCGGTGAAGTAGCGAGAGCTGCGAAAGTGCTCGAGATAACGGCGGCTCGCCGGCGTCTGATCATAATCCAGCACAGCATAGGCGACGTTTTCGACATCGAAAGTGATGCCGTAGCCGAAAACCACCATGAGAAGCAACGGTCCCAAAAGCGCAAAGGCGAGCCGAACCGGGTCACGCCTTAGCTCCAGCCCTTCGCGCCGCGCGTAGGCCAGGAGACGGCGCGCACTAAATGCGCTGGAGTGATGGAGTGGCGGAACGATGGGTTGAGCATCGGTCATCGGTTCGGTCTTGGCATCCGCTCGCTTTATTCTCCTACCCTCGCCCCTTCCAGGGGAGAGGGAAAGGGTGAGGGGTTCTTCCGTCGACGCGAAACTGCCCTCACCCCAGCCCTCTCCCAAAGGGAGAGGGGGCCGTTCGGAAATATCTTCCACCGGTCGAAGCCGCTGCTGAGAAGAGATTGCGCTGGCTTCTTCGAGGTAGCCGATGAAGGCATCTTCAAGGTTCGTCACGCCGCGAGCCCGGATCAGCTCATGGGGCGTGTCGCTGGCAAGGACTCGTCCGGCGTGCATGAGCGAAATTCTGTCGCAGCGTTCTCCTTCGTTCATGAAATGCGTCGAAATAAAGATCGTTACGCCATGATTGCGGGAAAGATCGATCAGCAGGCGCCAAAACTCATCGCGGGCGACCGGATCGACGCCGGACGTCGGCTCGTCCAGAATCAGCATTTCCGGCTGATGCGCCACCGCCACCGCGAGCGATAGCCGCTGGCGGATGCCGAGGGGAAGCGCGTCCGGCAGATCCTCGGTATGTTCGGTGAGGCCGAACTCGTCGATCAGCTCGCCCATCCGCCCGGCGACCCTCGCGGCGGGAACGTGAAACAAGCGCGCGTGGAGCTCGAGATTTTGCCGTACCGTCAGCTCCGTGTAGAGGGAAAAGGACTGCGACATATAGCCAACCCGCTTGCGGGTTTGGATATCCCCGGGATCCACCGCGTGCCCGAACAGCCGCGCCTCGCCCTCGCTGGCGGGAAGCAGGCCCGTCAGCATTTTCATCGTGGTGGTCTTGCCGCATCCATTGGAACCAAGAAAACCGAAAATTTCTCCGCGTTCGATGCGAAAACTCGCGTGATCCACGGCGGTGAAATCGCCGAAGCGTTTGGTCAACTCCTCGGCCTCGATGGCCGCCTCGCCGTCCCGCGTCGGGAGCGGCGGAATAACCAGGGCCTGATGACCCCGCCGCTTGACTTCCGGCAAAAGGCGAATAAAAGCATCTTCCAATCTGCCGGTGTGGGTGCGAGAGGTCAGTTCCGCCGGCATGCCGGTGGCCAAAACCTTCCCCGCATCCATGGCGGCCAGCCAATCGAACCGCTCCGCCTCTTCCATATAGGCCGTCGAAACCAGTATGCTCATCTCCGGCCGCCGCCCGCGGATGCGCTCGATGAGTTGCCAGAACTGTCGGCGCGACAGCGGGTCGACGCCGGTGGTGGGCTCGTCGAGGATCAAAAGTTCCGGATCGTGAATCAGCGCGCAGCAAAGCCCCAGTTTCTGTTTCATGCCGCCGGAAAGTTTTCCCGCCGGCCGGTCGCTGAAGGGCGCCAGGCCGGTGCTTTCGAGAAGTTCCCGGATGCGCTTTTGCCGCTCGTCGCGCTCCTGACCGAAGAGGCGGGCGAAAAAATCGACGTTCTCAAATACCGAAAGCGTCGCATAAAGATTTCCCCCCAACCCTTGCGGCATGTAGGCGATGCGCGGCGATAAGGCCGTGCGAAACGCCGGTAAGCGCATGTCGCCGCCGAGCACTTCGACCAATCCCGTCTGAATTTTGCGCGCGCCGGCAATGAGGCCGAGGAGAGTTGACTTCCCCACGCCGTCGGGGCCAATGAGACCGGCCATACGCGCGCAAGGAATCTCGATATCGACGCAGTCCAGCGCCAGGCTGGCGCCGTACCGATGGGTAACGCCGGTCAGGCGGGAAACGAATTTCTGATCCTCACTCATGGCGGGAGCTTGACGTTCAGATACTCCGGCCATGGGGTCGCACCATCGAGGCGCACGTAGGCAACGCCGGGGAGCCCGCTCTTTACTTTCTCCACGTGTTTTTGCAGCAGCTCCGGATCGATATTCACTTTGACGCGGAACATCAGTTTCTCGCGCTCGGTCCGAGTCTCGACCTCTTTGGGAGTAAACTGTGAGCGCGGCGCGACGAAGGAAACCGCGGCCGGAATCACATACTGTGGCACGGCGTCGAGAATAATGCGCGCCTCCGCCCCGACGGCTAAGCGGCCCGCCAACGCCGTGGGCAGGAAAATCGTCATATACACGTCGGTGAGTTCCAACACCGTGAGCACTTTGCCACCGGCGGGTAACACTTCACCGGACTCGGCGAGGCGATAGAGCACGCGGCCGCGAATCGGCGACTTGAGCACGGCATCGTCGATGATGGTTTTGATCTTTTGAATTTTCGCTACGCCGCCATCGATGGCGGCATCCCGTTGGGCGACTTCGATCCGCGCGCCCCGCAGCGCGGCTTCGGCCGATTGCAGCCGCGCTTGCTCCAACGCCAGCACCGCCTCGGCCGCCTGTTTTCTCGCCTGCTCTTGGACGAGCGCGGCTTCGGCGGTCTGCTTGCGGGAGTTTTCCCGGTCGAACTCTTCTTTGGCGATAAAGTCCTTGGCTACCAGCGCCCGGGCGCGCTCGAACTGCGTGATCGCGAGCGCCAATTCGCTTTCCCGTTGGCTCACCGCCGCGCCGGCTTGCTTGATCTCGCTTTCCCGCTGGCCGATGGAGGCGCGGATCTGCTTGAGGTCACTCTCCCTTTGGCTCACTGCGGCCAGAGCCTGATTCTTATCTTCGCGCGCCTGCCTGAGTCTGGACTCGGCTTCGCGCAGATCCGTCTCCAGCTCCGCCGTATCCATTTGCACCAGAACTTGATCGGGTTCGACCATCTCGCCCTCGCGCGCCAACACTTTCACGATGCGACCGGGCTGCTTGGTGGCAATGTCGTACTCGGTCGCCTCGATGCGGCCGTTACCGGACACAATAGCTTCGGGAAGATCTGTTGGCTGACGACGCTGCCAGACAAAAACGGCAACGGCAACGGCGACCAGCGACACGCCGAAGATCAACCATTTCTTGGAACTTCTATCAGCCATCTCAAGCTTTCTTTCAATGACTCCATCGCCATTCGGCGATCTCCGGCGGGTCGACGCCTTCGCGCCGAATGAACTTTCCATGGTCGGCGATCTTGCGCTCGAACCTTACGACCAGCTCTTCTGCTTTCGCCGAGGCTTTTGGATTGCGCCAAGCAATTTTTTGCGCGCCCTGGATGACCAGATGGTAGCGGCTCGTGCGGTTATGAATATGCATGTCGAACGGCGTCGTGGTCGTCCCTTCTTCTCGATAGCCGTTTAGATCGAAGCGCTCGTTTTCTGGCCGCTCCCAGAGCAGTTGCTTGATCGCCGCCGTATAGCCGTGAAAGTTAAAGATGACCGGGCAGCCAAGCGGAAACAGCCGCTGAAAGCGTTCTTGGTCCAATCCATGGGGATACTTTTGTGGAATGCCAAGAACCAAAAGATCGGTGACGTTGACCACGCGAACGCGCCACTCGGGCGCCTCCCGGCGCAAGATATCTGCCGCCGCCATGGTTTCCAGAGTCAAGTTGTCTCCTGCGCACGCCAGCAGCAGTTCGGGATCTTCGCCGTCATTCGTGCTCGCCCAGCGCCAAACGGACGCGCCGACGCGGCAATGGTCCTTCGCCTCTTCCCGCGTCAACCACTGTGGCATCGGCTGCTTACCAGCGATGACAAGATTGATCATGTTCGTGACCGTCAAGCATTGTTCGATGGTGTAGAGGAGACAGTTGGCGTCGGGCGGCAAATAAATCCGATAAGTGTGCCCCTTCTTCGTCAGCAAATTATTGATGAACCCCGGCCCCTGGTGCGAATAACCATTGTGCTCCTGGCGCCAGGCTTCGGACGTCAGCAAATAATTCAAAGAGGAAATCGGCTTGCGCCACGGCACTTCCAGCGAAGTTTTCAAAAACTTGGCGTACTGATTCATCATGCCGTCGACAATCGGCAGGAACGCTTCGTAGCAGGGGAAGATACCGTGCCGGCCGGTGAGCAGATACCCTTGCAGCCAACCCTGGCAATTATGTTCGCTGAGCACTTCGAGCACGCGTCCTTCCGCCGAGACATGCTCGCAGTTCGCAGGCAGTGGCCACACATACTGCCGGTCGGTCGCTTCGAGAATCGCGCCGACGCGGTTCGACTCCAGCTCATCGGGACACACGATGCGAAAGTTGCGCATCGCTTCGTTGAGCCGGACGACGTCGCGCAGATATTTCCCCAATTCCTCGACGCTGCTGATATGGTTCTGACCGCGCGCTTTAAGATCAACCCCGTAGTCACTGATTGACGGCAACTTGAGCGGGAGACGAATTTCACCGCCAAAGGCATGGGGGTTCATGGCCATGCGGCGACTTCCCGTCGGGCAAACTGCCAAGATGTCCGCCGCGGGTGAACCGTGGACGTCAAAAAGTTCTTCCGGCTTGTACGAGCGCAACCACTTTTCCACGACTGCCAAATGGCTGGGATTGTGCTTCGCATCCTTGGCGGGAACCTGGTGCGCGCGAAACGATCCTTCGATCGCTTTGCCGTCGACACTCTTCGGTCCGGTCCAACCTTTAGGTGTGCGCAGAACGATCACCGGCCAGCGCGGTCGCTCCACAGCTTTGCCTCCGCGAGCCGCGTTCTGGATCTCGCAGATCTCGCTGTATGAGCCGAGCAACGCCTCGCTCATGTCGAAATCGATCCGCTCGCTCAGCTCGACGATTCGAACCTCGTAGCCATAGCCGGTGAATAGCGCGCGGAGTTCGTCGTCGCTCATGCTGCCGAAGATCGTCGGGTTGGCGATCTTGAAACCGTTGACATGCAGGATTGGCAAAACCGCGCCGTCGGTTTTCGGATTGAGAAATTTGTTGCTATGCCACGCTCCCGCCGTCGGCCCGGTTTCCGCTTCGCCGTCGCCGACGATGCAAGCGACGATCAAGTCCGGGTTATCGAGAGCCGCGCCAAAAGCAGTCGCGAGCGCGTAGCCCAATTCGCCCCCTTCATGAATCACGCCGGGATAGCCGGGAAATAGGTGACTCGGAAAAGCATCGGGCCAAGAGAACGCTTTGACGAATCGTTGCAGGCCGGCCCGATCTCGCGTCAGCTCCGGAAAAAACTCGGTGAGAGTTCCCTCCAGGTACATGTTAGCCAGGTTCGCTGCCGCCCCGTGCCCTGGTCCAGTGACCAGCAAAATACTCGCGTCGGTTTTCAATATGAGCCGATTGAGGTGCGCATAAATAAGATTAATTCCCGGCGCCGTGCCCCAGTGGCCCAAAAGCCGCTCTTTGATATCCGCCGATCGCAGCGGCTCTTCGAGCAACGGGTTATCCTTGAGATAAATTTGCGCGGCGGCGAGATAGTTGATCGCTCGGCGGTAGCGCTGAATCGCCTCAAGCTCGGTAGTGGCAAGCTTCCTGTACGAATTTGTGTCGTTCATAAGTTCATTCCATTGCCTTCCAGATGCTGCATATGACGTGTCATTTCATTCCCGCGTGAACCTTCTTCTCCTTCTCCCTCTGGGAGAAGGCTGGGATGAGGGCGACGCGCCAGAACACCCCTCACCCTAACCCTCTCCCGCAAGCGGGCGAGGGGAAACACCTCTTCGCTCAGAAACATTTCGATCCCCTGGTATTTTCCACGATTCATCCATTCTTGGACTGAATCACTCGCGCCGTCTCCCGCGCGATGATCGCCTCCTCGTCGGTGTGGATGACGAAGGCTTTTATGGCCGCCTCGACAACCGATATGCAGCCGTCTCGGCCGATCACTGTAGAATTTGCCACGGCGTCCAATTTAAGACCACACCATTCCATCCCGGCGCAAATTTTCTCACGCACCAGCGGCGAGTTTTCCCCGATGCCACCGCTAAAGATAACCGCCTCGGCGCCGCCGAGCACCGCCAGGTAAGCGCCTAAATATTTGCGCGCCCGGTGACAGAAAACATCGATCGCCAGGCGGGCACGGGGATTCTCAGCGTAAGCCGCCGTCAACTCGCGCATGTCATTGGACAGTCCCGACAAACCGAGCAGTCCGGAACGGTGGTTCAGCCAGTTTTCAACCTCATTGGCGCCGACTCCTTCCCTTTGCGCGAGATAGCTCACCAGCGCCGGATCTAAATCGCCCGAGCGCGTACCCATTACCAATCCTTCCAGCGGCGTAAAGCCCATCGAGGTATCGACCGATTGACCGTCGCGGATGGCGGTCGCCGAGCAGCCGTTGCCAAGATGCAACGTGACGGCCCTTACCTGCGCAACCGGTATTCCGTTCAAATCCGCGTAACGCGCGATGTCGTACTGGTGTGCCAGACCATGGAAGCCGTAGCGGCGGATCTTATGCTTTTGTGAAATTTCGTACGGGATGGCGTAGGTCGCCGCCGGCTCCGGGATGGTGTGGTGAAAAGAGGTGTCGAACGCCGCGACCATCGGCACAAACTCGCCGAGAATTTTTCGCGCCGCGCGAATGCCGCTGACGGCGGCGGGATTATGCAGCGGCGCAAGTTCGCTGAGCGCGTCGATTTTTTCTACCACGCCGTCGTCGATCAGTAACGGCACAGTGAATTCCGTGCCGCCGTGCACGACACGATGGCCGACCGCATCGAGCGCTTGCTCTCTCTGATTCGAACGCAACCAGTGAATGATCGACCGCACCGCCTCCTCGTGATCACCCACCGGCAAGGAGCCGGACTGTGTCGATCGACCCAGCCCTTCAAATCGATACGATGCCCGGGCGCCGATGCGGTCGACTAAGCCGCGGGCGAGCTTTTGTTGCAGGAGGAGATCGCCGGTCGCGTCCGTGGTCTCGATAACCTGAAACTTGACCGTCGAGCTACCGCTGTTGATCACCAGGATATGCACCGTTCTTCATTCTCCATCGGGCTTCTCCGACAAAGGCTCAGCGCATGCCATAAACAACCGCTTCAGAGGCCGCGGCGGAGGGACAAAACACCCACCGAGTTCAGCGTTATCGCTGGAGGGTGGAAAGTTGCTCGGCGATAACCTTGACTTTGATCTGCGCCTGCTCCGGATCTTTCCTCGCGCGGTCAAACTTTTCGAAGACCTCTCCCCAAACCGGCATCTTCGAATCTCCGTGGGTGCGCACTGCCCGGGTGCCGTCGATCGCACTCATCACCTGCTCCAGGGGAAAAACGCCCTTATTTTTCTTGCGGAGCTGGGTTAAGTCAGGCGGCTTGATACTGAGATGTTTGGAGACCGGACCGTCCCCCTTAGCCTCGACGCCGTGACAAGAGCCGCAGTATCTCACGTAGAGATCGGCACCCTTTCCGGCCTCGCCGCCTCTTGCGCCGGCCGCAGCGCACAACAACCCCATGCCCAAACATAGAACCAACGCTTTTATCTTTTTCATCGCTCCTCCCTCCTCGCTCTCTGTTAGTTAACGAACTGCCCCCTGCCCTCAACCCTGTTTTGACAATCCCCCAGGCCGGCATCTCCCGATCGGCAAATTAAAAATACGCCTTCAAAACATACTGCTGCAACATCCGGTGCGTGTTGAAAAACGAACCGTTGAGCGCGATCGCAAGTCGCATGACATCGATGAAGCCACTGCGGTCCCGGTAGAAGAGCGGCATGACGACCTGTTCCAGCTTTTCATAGAGCGATTCGGCATCCCGTTCGTGCCCATCGCCGGCCACCGCGGTCTCGCCTGCCGGCCCGATCGCCCAACCGGTCACGCCCTCGATGCAGCCCTCAATCCACCAGCCGTCGAGCACGCTAAGACTGGGAACGCCGTTCACCGCCGCTTTCATGCCGCTGGTGCCGGAAGCTTCCATCGGTGGCTGGGGTGTGTTGAGCCAGACATCGGCTCCCGCAGTCATCATCTTACCCATCTCCATGTTGTAGTTTTCGAGATAGGCGATCTTGACGCTGTCGCCCAGCAGACCCTTGGCGCTGAAAATCCGTTTGATCAATTCCTTGCCGGCGGTATCCTGGGGATGGGCCTTGCCGGCAAAAACGATCTGTAGGCCGCCCGACTTGCCGGCCATGGCTTTGAGTCTTTCCATGTCGGCGAAGAGCAGATCCGCACGCTTGTAGGTGGCCGAGCGCCGGGCGAACCCGAGGGTGAGAATATCCACGTCCATTCCGGCGTTGGTTTCCTGATTGACCAACTGGATGAGCGATTTTTTCGTCTGCGCATGGGCCAGCCAGATCTCCTGCTTGGGCACACTCATCGCGTAGCGCAAGCTGAAATTATCCAGCCGCCAACCGGGGATGTAATGATCGTAGATCTGCGAGAAGGGTTCGGCCGCCCAGGTGGCGGCATGGATGCCGTTGGTGATCGCGTCGATATTATAACCGGCGAACAGGTGGCGCGCGATTTCGCCATGTTTTTTCGCCACGCCGTTGACGTAGTGGCTGAGGTTGAGGCCCAGATACGTCATGTTCAGAAGATCGCCGCAGCAAAATACATCGCGCATCTCTTCGACTTCGCGCCTGCCGACAATCTGGTTGACGAGGCTCATCGGAAACTGGTCATGCCCGGCCGCCACCGGCGTGTGCGTCGTGAAAACGCACTTTTGTCTCACCGCTTCGATATCTTCGCGGACCGGCGTTTGCCGGCCTGCTCGCGCGGCCTCTTCATCCAAAAGTTCGAGCGCCAGAAGACTCGAGTGCCCTTCGTTCATGTGATAGCGCTCGATAGCCTGGTGCCCCAAGGCGCGCAGGATTCTTACGCCGCCGATGCCGAGAATGACTTCCTGGCACAGCCGGTAATGCAAATCGCCGCCGTAGAGATAGTGCGTCAACGTGCGGTCCCACTCGGAATTGTCCGGCAGATCGCTGTCAAGGAAATAAACCGGCACGAAGAAATCACCCGGGCCGGCGATGTCATATTTCCAGGCGCGCAGAAACACCGTGCGGCCTTCGATCGTAACCGACGTTCGCTGCGGTAACTCTACGAGAAAATCGTTCACCGCCCAGTCCACCGGCTCCTCGATTTGCCACCCAGTGCTGTCGAGCCGCTGGTAAAAGTAACCTTTGCGATGCAGCAGCGTTACCGCCACCATCGGCACTTTGAGATCGGCAGCCGCACGGATTGTGTCCCCAGCGAGCACGCCGAGTCCGCCGCTGTAGGTTGGCATGTCGGTTATGAGCCCGATTTCCATAGAGAAATATGCAATCGTTCGCTGGTTAGCCATCGCGATTCATCACCCATCTAAAGCCGCCGCGCGGCGCGACCCTAAGGGTCGTTGCGCCGCCGGGAAAGGACCACGACCTGCCGGTCAGATGAAGAGCGGACGCTGATCGCACGCTTGCTTTCGCTCGACCTAAAACGCACAGTTTGTGCCACTCGCGGCGGGCACCCAGGTGCGAGTCTTTCCCGGCGAGTGCAAAGGTATGTATGCCGCCAGTTCGCACGGCTGAGAAACAAAGCGCCCCGAAATGTCAATGCCGCAAAAATCCGTGTTGTCGTAGCTCGCACCGCGTGCTGGTTCGCGGTTGGTTCAAGGTCAGGGAGGGCATATATCTTGCTGCTTCACTGCCGAAGACTCACGCGCAAACAAAGCCGACGGCGACTGTGGGGTGAAAATGGTAAACAAAAATCCGAAGGCGTCATTCAACCAGGAACATGTCCTAATCATGGGCGCGGCGGGAAGAGACTTCCATACCTTCAACGTCTGCTTTCGCGACGATCCGGCCTACCAGGTGATCGCTTTTACGGCTGCGCAAATTCCGGGCATCGAAAACCGCCGCTACCCGCCGTCGCTAAGCGGCCCGGGCTATCCCGACGGCATCCCGATCTACCCGGAAGAAAACCTCGAAGAGCTGATACGCGAAAACACTATCACTCAGGTGATCTTCGCCTACAGCGATGTCGCCCACCGCACGCTGATGCATCTCGCCTCCCGCGCGCTCGCCTGCGGCGCCGACTTTCGCCTGATCGGTCCCGAGCGAAGTTTTTTATCGTCATCGCGGCCCGTGATCTCGGTGTGCGCCGTGCGCACGGGCTGCGGCAAGGATTCCGTGGTGCGGCGAATCGCCGCCTTGCTGATCGCGCGCGGATTGCGCCCGGTCGTGGTGCGTCATCCGATGCCCTACGGCGATCTCGAGCGGCAAGCAGTGCAGCGCTTCGCATCGGTGCAAGACTGCGACCGGCAAGAATGCACCATCGAAGAGCGCGAGGAGTACGAGCAGCATATCAACGAGGGAGTCGTCGTTTACGCCGGCGTCGATTATGGGCGCATCCTCGCCGACGCGGAAAAAGAAGCTGACGTGATTCTCTGGGACGGCGGCAACAATGACTGGCCATTTTTCAAGCCCAACCTGGAAGTCGTCCTGCTCGACCCCCACCGCGCCGGCCATGAGCTGCTTTACCACCCCGGTGAAACCAATTTTCGCCGCGCTCAGGTATTGATCGTCAATAAATTGGACTCGGCACCGGTCGCCGGCGTGCATACGGTCATGGCCAACATCGCCGCGGTTAACCCAAATGCCACGGTCATCCAGGCGCGCTCGAATATAACGGTGGACAAGCCCGATCTCATACGCGGCAAACGAGTTCTGGTGATCGAAGACGGCCCGACGCTAACGCACGGAGAGATGGGCTATGGTTCGGGAACGATTGCGGCGCAAAAGCATGGCGCCGCCGAGATCGTCGATCCGAGACCCGGCGCAAGAGGCAGCTTGGCCAACATCGTCAAACACTTCCCCTGGGTCGGCAAAGCGCTGCCGGCGATGGGCTATTCCCCCGCCCAACTCGAAGACTTGACCGCGACCATTAACGCTACGCCGTGCGATAGCATCGTCGTGGCGACTCCGGTGGACTTGGCTCGTCTCATTCCTTTTACCAAACCATATTGCCGTGTCCGCTACGATCTGGAGGAAATCAGCCGCCCTGATCTGTCCGAAGTAATCTCTGATTTTCTCCGTAAGCAGGCGTGTGGCCCCAAGCAATTCTGAGAAGTGAACCAGCGGTTGGAAAATCTTGCCATGGGAACATCGAGGCAGAGCGTGCTCCAGTGGCATCAGTCATGTACCTCCGGCAAAGCCCGAGGTACATGACTGTTTTGAGTGGAGCATCTGCCATCGTACCGGTGTTGGAGCTGGCCAAGTGGATGGAACCGCGTAACTGGTTCGGAACGATGGCCTGAAGGAAAGCCTTCGAGACAATCAGGATGGAGATGGGTGATTCCAAGAATGAGTTGCGTATGGGGCGAGCGGTGGGCAAGCCGAACGGATCTAGGCATGGCAGAGGCATGAATCCAGTCCCGATGCGTGTGCCGATTTTTGTCCGCACCTCTTGTCTTTTCCTCTTTGTTTTCCTCCCGGCTTGCGCAGTCTCAACCCAAGGGCAGCATCCTATCGGGGCGGAGACCCTCGGCAAGGTTATCTATGTTGTCAGTCATGGGTGGCACACTGCGATCGTTTTAGAGAGACAAGAGATCCCCGAGACCATTGTTTGGCCCGAGTTACGCGATTTCGCGCGGGACCAGTATATTGAAGTAGGCTGGGGTGACTGGGACTATTATCAGGCGCCCGAGGCAACCTGGGCGATGACGTTGAAAGCAGCCTTCTGGCCAACGCGCAGCGTGTTACACGTAGCCGGCTTCAGTGAAGCGGTGAGGAAATTTTTTCCAGCGAGCGAGGTCATTGAAGTTGCCCTCACCGACGACGGGTTCAAAGAGCTGAGCGGGTTCATTGCTCGAACCCACATGAGAGTTGAGCGCGATCAGGGGATAAAAATCGGCCCCGGCTTGTACGGCAACAGCGGATTTTACCCGGCAGAAGGCAAATTCCACGTTTTTCGCAACTGTAACAGCTGGGTTGCTCAGGCGCTGCGCGTTGCGGGGCTTCCCGTGAGCCGGTTTACGATGACCGCCGGTTCCGTCATGGCTCAGGTCAGGGCATTTACGCGGGATTTCCGGGACACGCGCGAGGGCAGCAAGCGGTAAGAAGTTGGCCGATTAGCTTGGGCGAACGGCCGCGAATTCTGGATTCGGTAACCCGACTTATGGTTGCTGATCTCGATGGGTCATCGGGAATGTAACGGATCGCGTCGTGCGACATCACGGTGACCCGGTTCTGGTTATCCGAGCATAGGCGACAATCTAGCCGTTCGTCGCCGAGCCTGAAAATCTATGTAAATTGCTACCACCCTAACCCCCAGGAAGAAGAGGCCGGGCTGCGCAAATACTACTGGTGCCCAGTCATCGCCGCAACGCAGCGCAAGCTGAAGCGATGATCCGGTTCGCGAGCCACCCGCCAAGCGGCGGCGTTGGTTCGGGGCTTTAGCCTGAATTGGAAGAAAATTTCAGGGGAAATCAAATTGAGGCGTGACGGTAATGACGGGACAGGGAGCTTCTTTGGTGAAGCTTTCTGACACGCTCCCTAAAAAAAACCTTGGCGCGCCTTTTCTCGCGTGCGTTGCCGCGACATTCAATCGCAAACGCCGAAGGTTCTCTCGCTACCAGGTCAGAGGGCGGTATCGCGGTTTTGAGAGCCCCCGACACTTACCAAAGTGTGTGAGCCGCATGGAGTTAACCTTCTTTGGGGGCAAGGTATCGGACGAGGCGCTGTTATGTCATATGGCGCATCGCGTGGTCTCGGAAGAAATAACAGCTTTGCAAGAGCGCACCTCTGTTTGTCATACCGCTTGGGACTTTCTCAGATGGGAACTTTGTTGCAGATAGCGTTGCAGATGAACATTCCCAAATCGTGATCAGCGTTTGGCGAGAACAGGTTGTGCGTTATCCTGACCACCAGTTTTGGATCCCCGTCGTTCCCATGGCAACCACTGCCGCGAGGTAGCTCACGCTCAGCAAGACCATGAGATACCCAGCCAAGATCACATAGCCATCCCGCTCCAGGGTGCCCACCGCTAGAAACAGAATCCCGTAGGCAGGGAGGGTATTGGAGAAAGGGAGAGGTAACGGCGCCATGAGCATCAGCGCGGTCAGGACCAGCAGAATGCCATTGACTCGACCCAGGGTCGCCTTGTGCGTTAGCACGAAAAGCCGTGGATGGATCCACCGCCCGATACGGACACACAACCGCGCGCCTCTTTCCAATACCGACACAACGGTGTCTGCCATTAGCCGACGGCTCATCAAGCGATCAGGAAGCCACGGAGTCCTGTTCGTGATCAGCCCGACGCCGTTGAGCGCGATGATCAAGCCAAATAGGGTGCTAGCGCCGGGGATAGGAAGTGGAAGCAAAAACGGAATGGTCAGCACCATTGTGAAGAGCAAAAGGCCGCGCTCGCGGAGGCGCGCCACGAGTTCACGAAGGGTGAGCCTTCCTGGGGAGTGGAACGTGCTAATTCGAAGAGCACCTCGGCCAGGCTCTTTTCGCTGCGGCGTTCTCGTGTCGACATGTTCAAGCCAGAATCAAAAATTCGAAGAGAATATAACAAAGCCAATATCTCAACTCTACGCGTGACAATGTGCCGAACACATTCAGTCTTGGGCACTCGTCTGCGAGCAATGGGATTGAAACGCTGCGCAGCCAGCGACGGTTGCTGACGGCTAAACTCCTGACCAAATACAGGCTACCTCGATTCAGTGCCTACGCTATCAACCGGTTTCAGATTGGGATATCGGCAGTGTGAGCGTAAACGTCGTCCCCTGACCAGGCACGCTGTGATACGTCAGCGTGCCCTTATGAGCCTCGATGATCTGGCGAACGACCGCAAGTCCCAAGCCGGTGCCATGGGGCTTGGTGGTGGTAAAAGCGGCGAAGATATCAATCCCGGCGGGGATGCCCACGCCCGTGTCGCTGACCTCCAGGCATAACTGTCTGCCCGAGTCGTATGCGCGCACCGTCAGGGTTCCTCCATCAGGCATCGCTTCCACGGCATTCTTACACAGATTGAGCACGACCTGTTTGAGCTTGTGGCTGTCGGCAACCAGGAGTGGGAGGTCTGACGGGATCTCTTGCTCGACGTGAACGCCGAGGGTGGCGTAGTGTTGAGTTTCGACGGCTAGAACATCCGTCACAACCGTCATCAGTGAAGTCGGCTGCAGATCGAATCGTTGATCGCGGGTGAGTGCGCGGTATTCATCGAGAAGGAGGGTGAGCCGTCTAATCTCACGCGCGATCCGGTCGAGGAGAGCGGTGACTTTGTCATCTAACAGAGCATGCTGCTTGGTCAGCTGTTTTTCGAGCAGCTGAACCGCCAAGGAAATACCGTTCAAGGGGCTGCCGATCTCATGAGCAAGGATGGCAGCAGTGGTGCCAACGGAGGCCAGGCGCTCACGCTCAAGGAGTTGTCCCTGCAGCTTCACTCTCTCGGACACATCGCGGACGAGCGCAGCGTAGCGCATATCTTCGTCATCCCCGAGTTCAGCGACGGAGATCTCAATGGGAAAGACTTCGCTGCTCTTGCGCCGTGCGGCGACAGAACGGATGCGGCCGATGGCATGAGGTTCACCGGTTCGTTTATAGCGTTCAATATAGCCGTCGTGCTCGCTGGCGTACGGCTCGGGCATAAGCATCTGCACTTTCTGACCCTGGACTTCGGCTCGGGTGTACCCGAAGATGCGCTCAGCCGCCGGGTTGAAGAGATCAATACGGCCTTGACGGTCGATAAAGATCACCGCGTCTTGTGTGGTGTCGATCAGGCTGCGGAGCCGGGCTGCTACGCGTCTGCGCTCGGTCACGTCGCGGGTCACTTTCGCGAAGCCATGGAGCTGGCCAGCCTCATTTCGGAGCGCTGTCATCACTACATTTGCCCAAAATCGTGATCCATCCTTGCGCAGCCGCCAACCTTCGTCTTGATGCCGTCCCATGGCCGCTGCCATGTGAAGTACCTGGTCGGGCTTGCCAGTCTCAACGTCTTGCTGGGGATAGAAGCACGAGAAATGTTTGCCGATTATTTCCTCGGCGCGATACCCTTTGATACGTTCTGCGCCGGCATTCCAACTCACCACATTCCCCCCGGGATCGAGCATGAAGATGGCGTAATCCGTACAACCCTCAACCAACAAGCGGTAGTGTTCGGCCTGGTTTTGCAGCGGCTGTTCAGCGAGGCGCAGCGTCTCGATGACGCGATTGAGTTCCTCGATGATCTGCGGCAGCTCCGCGCACCGCTGTTCCGAATGTTGACCAGCGTGTTTGCGCAGATCGGTTATTTTCCGCTGCAGGGTCTCGATCGTGCGGGGAAGATTCTGGTCCGACATAAACCCTTCTCTAATTTCTCACTCCGAGGCCGGGCAACAGTTCCGCCAATCCGGCGGTGATAAATTCCACCGCCACCGCGGCCAGCACCAAACCCATAAGATGGGTGATGAGGTTAATACCCGTCTTGCCCAAGACCCGGCTGATCGGCTCAGCCATACGGAGCGTGAACCAGAGCGCCAGTGCCACAAAGAGACTGGCGAGCACGAGAAAGGCAGTATCGAACCACGTCGTTGCCTGGTGGCTATAAAGAATAACGGTACTGACCGCGCCAGGGCCGGCAACGAGGGGAACCGCGAGAGGAACGACTGCAACGCTGTGTTTGCCTTCCTCATCTTGGATAACCTGCTCGGTCGTGTGGTACGCTCGCGTCGGGTGAGCATGCAACATGGCGATGGCCATCAGGAGCAGGAGGAGTCCCCCCGGCGACGCGGAACGAGGCGATGGTGATACCAAAGATTTCCAACAACGGCTTCCCGAAAAAGACCGCGACGACTAAGACGAGAGCGACAGTCGTGGCGGTCACCTTTGCCGTATGTCGCCGCTCCTCCACCGAATGCCGATCAGTCAGACTCAGGAAGAAAGGAACAGCGCCTACCGGATCGGCGATAACAATCAGTGCCGTGAGGATCTTTGCGTAGGCATGCCAGTCTTGCATCTGTGTGCTCTCGCTACGTCTGCTCCGGCTGTCAATCAAAACGAGGAACTCTGGCCGACAACACCTTAGGCGGCAAACACATTGTGCAAGAGAATAAGTATTCGCAACAACGCGAAAACGCAAGATGAAGTTTCGCCCCATCACGGACATTGAGCCCTGTTCGCTTCTTTTTTGTGGGTCGTTCATAAAGATTCACCGGCACGTGAGTGTTTTATGCGCTGCATTCGACGGCCAATGAACCCCCAGCGCCATCATCATTTCAGAACTTGGGTGAGGTCCTGTTCGAAACGATTTTCCATAGGATATTGGAGTTGCCCTGTTTTACTCTGTCACCTCTGGGAAGCGGTACGCTAAGCTTCTCAGCCATGAGAAGAATCGCCCCGCTTAAATATATTCCCTAAGAAAGTGGATATACTTCTGGCCTAAGAATTGCGGAGGACACAACCACAATGCAGCGTATGAATATCAAATGCGTCGGCACCCTGTCTATCGTGACTCTGGGCTTTCTTACGACTATCCATCTAAGGGAAGCGTTTCCCGCTCAAACGAAACCGCCCGTGGTTTACGTCGCGCCCATCGAAGGGATCATTGATCTGGGGATCGCGCCGTTTATTCAGCGAGTCCTGGATGAAGCGACGCAAGAAGGCGCGGCGGCGGTAATTTTCGACATCAATACCTTTGGCGGGCGGGTAGATGGGGCTGTTCTGATCCGCGACGCGCTGCTCAATGCTCGGGTCAAAACGGTCGCCTTTGTAAACAAAAGAGCCATTTCAGCGGGCGCTCTCATCAGTCTAGCCGCCGAAAAAATTGTCATGGCCGATGGAGGAACCATCGGGGCAGCAACGCCGGTGCAAATGGGGCAGCCGGGCGCGCCCGCCCAACCGGTAGAGGAGAAGACTGTCTCGTACGTACGAAAAGAGTTTCGCGCGACGGCCGAGAGCCGCAAACGGCCTCCTCTTGTCGCCGAGGCGATGGTGGACGCGGACGTGGAAATCCCCGGTCTCATTGAAAAGGGAAAGCTCTTGACGCTGACGACCGAGGAAGCTCTCAAGCACAAGGTTGCAGATTTCCGCGCCAATACGATAGAGGGCGTGCTGGAGCAGTTGGACCTTGCGGGGGCTGAGGTACGGCGGGCGTCGCCCAACTGGGCGGAAAATCTAGTCCGCTTCCTCACGCATCCGATTGTCAGTTCTCTGCTCATTACCATTGGCATGCTCGGGATCATCGTGGAACTCCGAACGCCTGGCTTTGGGGTGCCCGGTGTGCTCGGTATTGCAAGCCTGGCGCTGTTTTTCTGGGGGCATTGGCTGGGCCAGTTGGCTGGCTGGGAAGAAGTGCTCCTGGTGGCGGCTGGCATTGCCCTGCTGGTTGTCGAGGTCTTTATCACTCCGGGCTTTGGTCTCACTGGAGCCCTGGGAATTGTCGCCCTCCTCTCGGGACTCAGCTTGAGCCTCGTCGGAGCCGGGGCCACATGGGAGTTCATCCTCAAAGCGGTGGGTCGCGTCGTCTTTTCTTTGCTCGCGGCATTGATTGCAAGTCTCATCATGCTGCGCTTTCTGCCGCGCATGCCTTTCGGGCGACGGCTAATTCTTGAGACCGGGCTTCCGGCACAGCAAGGATATGCTTCAGCGCCCGAGAGCGATAAGATCTGGTTGGGGAAGGGCGGGACGGCGATCTCTCCACTTCGACCGGCGGGCATTGCAGAGATAGACGGAGAGCGAGTGGATGTCGTGTCCGACGGAGAGTTCCTTGAGCCTGGAGTGCCAATTGTGGTGACTCGCGTTGATGGTAACCGTATCGTCGTGCGGCGACGCCGCACATCAACAGAAAAGGAGTGAAAGATGATTGGATTCGAAACTGGCATAGCGGGAGGCTTCGCGTTGCTATTGCTGCTGGTGGTGGGGTTGGCCTTTATTTTATACCTGGTCCCGGTCCCGCTCTGGATCGCTGCGTGGGCTTCGGGCGCGTACGTGGGACTCCTTACTCTCATCGGGATGCGCCTGCGCCGCGTGCCGCCCGGGACTGTGGTCACAGCGCGCATCAGCGCGGTGAAGGCCGGCCTTGACATCTCCATCAACGACCTGGAGGCCCACTACCTGGCGGGCGGAAACGTCGTCAGGGTGGTCAACGCCATGATTTCGGCGGACAAGGCCAATATCGCTTTACCCTTCAAGCGCGCCGCCGCCATCGATCTGGCCGGGCGTGATGTATTGGAAGCAGTGAAGATGTCGGTCATCCCCAAAGTAATCGAGACGCCGAAAATCGCCGCCGTAGCCAAAGACGGCATTCAGCTTATCGCCGTCTCTCGTGTGACTGTCCGCACCAACATTGACCGGCTAGTGGGAGGCGCTGGTGAGGAGACCATCATCGCGCGGGTCGGGGAAGGCATGGTGAGCACCATCGGTTCCGCGACGACGCACAAGAGTGTGCTCGAGAATCCCGATCACATCTCCAAGCATGTTCTTAGCAAGGGGTTGGACGCGGGGACGGCCTATGAGATCCTTTCGATCGACATTGCAGACGTGGACGTGGGCGAGAACATCGGCGCGAAGCTGCAGATCGACCAGGCGAATGCCGACAAGCAGATCGCTCAGGCGAAGGCTGAAGAGCGGCGCGCTATGGCTGTAGCCCTCGAACAAGAGATGCGGGCACGCGTCGTTGAGGCGGAGGCCGAGGTGCCGCGCGCCATGGCCGAAGCCTTTCGCCAGGGCAACCTGGGGATCATGGACTATTATCGAATGAAAAACGTTCAGGCCGATACGGCGATGCGCGATGCCATCGCTGAGACCGGAGAGGAGCCGTCCACAACCCCGAGAAAATAGAGGAGATAGCTATGAGAACTCCCAGTTTGGAACAGATCCTTATCCTGCTACTGTTAATCGTTCTGCCGCTACTCCACTTGCTGTTTCAGCGAGCCAAGACGTTCTGTGAAGCGATTGACTTTGGGAAACAGGCGGGAATTACGGCGCGGAATCATCTTGATGGCAATACTGGGACCCTGCCGCACTTTCGACCCGCCCGATTAGGCCATGCTAGCCGTTCGTCGCCGAGCCTGAAAATCTATGTAAATTTCTACCACCCTATCCCCCAGGAAGAAGAGGCCGGGCTGCGCAAATACTACTGGTGCCCAGTCATGGCCGCGACGCTGCGCAAGCTGAAGCGATGATCCGGTTCGCGAGCCACCCGCCAAGCGGCGGCGTTGGTTCGGGGCTTTAGCCTGAATTGGAAAAAAATTTCAGGGGAAATCAAATTGAGGCGTGACGGTAATGACGGGACAGGGAGCTTCTTTGGCGACACTTTCTGCCACGCTCCCTAAAAAAAACCTTGGCGCGCCTTTTCTCGCGTGCGTGCTCATAACGATTATGTCGATCCCTTCCTGACGGACAAAATCAACGACGCCGGACCATGCCCGAGGGAACGCCTTTACTTTCGGCGTCAGGGTGACTCCTTTCAGCTTCTGACTTGGGACGGCGTCCAGCATGGCTTGCAATTGCCTGGTCGCAGAATCACGCAGTCTGCCCATGAACCCCCCTGTCACTCCATTATAAGACTTGTGAACCTCGATGACATGCAGGAGAAACAGCGCGGCGCCGAACTTCCTCGCTAATTCTAATGCCCACTCCAGAGACGCCGAATCCCCAGGAGAAAAACTGGCGGGAACGAGAATTTTCTTCACAGTCAGTTTTCTCGCGGCCTGCCTCACGGTTAGAACCGGTACGTGCGCTTCTCGGAGCACTCTGCTCGTCGTGCTCCCAAGCAGCATTCTGCCCCAAAGATTGAGACCCCTTTTCCCCATAGCAATCAGATCAATGGCGCGACTCTGAACAGCTTTGATGATCTCTTGATGTGGAACTCCCCTCGCAATCCGCATCTCCGCTTTGATTCCCCGTTTCTCAAGGACAGTTCTGACATGCGTGAGCCGCTTCGTTTCCTTCTTCTTTATTGCAGAGTCGATACGCGACATTTCTCTTCTTAAATCATCAGCCACCTCTAAAGTGTCAAGATTCAGGGTCTCGAGAACGCTCAGGGCAGTCACTCTTGCATCAAACCGAGTGGCGAACATCTTCGCCCACCTCAGTGCATTATCCGACTCCTTTGATCCGTCGCTCGCCCAAAGGATTCGCTTGACCGGCATATGCTTTTCTCCTCTCGGTTTGTCTCAATGAAATCTGCGGGAGCAGCTCTTGGTCGGAAATCGATTTGCGCCGGGTTTCGCGATGGATTACCTAAGGCAATCCAAGACCTCTTCTCTCAGCTTCAGCAGTAATGCTTCGATCTCTGCCGGACGCCAATCCTTCTTTCGCCTTTGAACCTGCGCCACATATCTATCCAGGATCGCCTCGATTAATAGGATATTCATAGTTCAAACCTCGGGTCGAGAGTTCGCAGGGTCAGCTCTCACAGTCGTCATGACTATTTGCGTTGATAGATTTTTTGTTTTACCCGTTTCAATCGGAAAAGATCTTCGCGCTCCCGTTCTTCAAGAATCATCCCAATAAGGCGGCTTTGCGCCAATAACCGGGGAAGCGTGACCTGCTCCAGCGCATTGACCCGGCGGCTGGTGCGCTGGATTTCGGCCGCCAGACGGCGCAGCGTCGCCTCCCGCTCCGCCACCTCCACGACGACGTTCAATTCTTCCTCGAATCGCCGCGCGACGTCGTCGATCCTGGCCGATGTTCCGATCAGGCTGTAGCCACGCGCCACAAGCGACCGAGAAAAGTTTTTGTGCTCAAACTTGGGAACGGGCACTCCCATAACGTGACCACGATCAATCGCGATCGAAGCCTCCCCGCGCGCGGCAAACGATGCCGAGTTTACCGCCTGGTCGCCATCGAACGCATCGGCCAACGCCAGGGCGCGGCGGGCCACGGCGGCGCTTCGCTCGAGCGCTTCACCCTTTTCGATCAAGACTGCGGCCGCGCCCATAAGTTCCTGCATCATCGCCTTATGCTTTTCCTTGAGCAAGTCCCGCCCTTGTTGCGCAAGGGCGATCTGCGTCTTTATGGCGAGAAGCTGGAGGCGAGTGGGAGAAACCTTTTCAGCCATGATCGTCCTGCCGGCGATAGTACTTACGAATGGTTTCCGCTCGGATTCGTTTTAGCGAGGCCTCGGGCAGCATCGACAAAAGTTCCCAAGCCTGATCCAGTGTTTCATTGATTGCCCGGACCGTGCGGCCCTGGTTTAGATAACGCTGCTCGAAGCGGTCGGCGAATTCCAGGTAAAGGCGGTCCTCAGGCGACAACGCCGCCTCGCCGACGATGGAAACCAGCCGGCGCAGCTCCCGCCCCTGGGCGTACGAAGCGTAGACTTGGTCAGCGACATTGCGATGGTCCTCGCGAGTCTTTTCCGGGCCGATGCCGGAGTTCATTAGGCGCGAGAGGCTGGGAAGAACATCGATCGGAGGAAAAATCCCCTTGCGATGAAGCTCTCGTGACAGAACGATTTGACCTTCGGTAATGTAACCCGTCAGATCGGGCACCGGGTGGGTAATATCATCGTCCGGCATCGTGAGAATAAGCAGTTGGGTAATCGAGCCGCGGTTGCCTTTAAGGCGACCGGCCCGCTCATAGAGCGTCGATAGATCGCTATAGAGGTATCCCGGATAGCCGCGCCGCCCGGGCACTTCCTCCCGCGCCGTCGAAACCTCGCGCAGCGCTTCCGCGTAATGGATCATATCGGTCAGTATGACCA